>CANGLK010000003.1 GCA_947454735.1 Candidatus Nanopelagicaceae bacterium | reverse complement strand
CGTTGAAGGCGTCTACGACGTCTATAGAACGTGACTTAGCGCTGTACTAGAGATTACTTAAATTCAGCGAGAGACTTCTCAGCCTCAACAAGCCAGACCTTACGAGCAGCAGCTGATTCGAGGGCTTCTCTAGCCTTCTTATCATTTCCTGCAGCTTGTGCCTTCGCAGCAGCCTTCTCATAGTTTGCGATTGATTCAGTGAGCTGTGTGACGACATCTGCAGCGCGTGCCTTCGCAGCAGGATCGCTCTTACGCCACACTTCAGCCTCTGCGCTCTTAATAGCCTCTTCTACTGCAGATACGCGAGTATCAAGTGCTGCACGCTTATCGCGGTTCGTAATGCCAATCTTTGTCCATTCATTCATGAGCTCGCGGAAGGCAGCTTTTGCAACCTTCACATCGGTAAATGGAACGAGCGCTTCGATCTTTGGAAGCAACTCTTCGCGCTTGATGAGATTTGCTGCCATGCTAACTTCGCGCTTTTCGAGGTCAGCGTTCTTCGCTGCAAAGAATTGATCCTGTGCGGCCTTGAAGCGGTTCCAGAGCTTTGTATCATCATTCTTCTTGCCGCGACCAGCAGCCTTCCACTGATCCATCAAGACCTTAAAACGACGTGCAGTTGCAACCCAATCTGTGCTTGTTGCAAGCTTTTCGGCCTCTACGACAATAGTCTCCTTGGCTGATGCGACAACCGATGAAGTCGCTTCAAGCTGAGCAAAGTGTGTACGGCGACGCTTATCAAATTTATTTCGTGATGCAGAGAAACGCTTCCAGAAGTCGCCATCGCTCTTCTTATCTAGACGCGGCGCAGCCTTCCACTCATCGAGCAAAGTCTTGAGGCGATCGCCCGTTGACTTCCAGCTCTCAGAGAGTGCGAGAGATTCTGCCTCAGCGACGATCTTCTCCTTCTCAACGAGAATCTGCTCACGACGTGCCGCCTTAGCAACAGATTCAGCAGCCTTCTTCGCTTCATATGCTTCGCGATGACCTTCGATGAGCGGTTCGATCTGCTCAACTGATGCAGCGAGCGCAGCGAGATCACCGACGCCATTGAGATCTGAAACTTGTTGGCGCAACTTCTTGACTGCCTCGTATGCATCTTGTGGAACCATCGCACCACTTGTGATGCGAGCAGCAGTAAGTGCTACCTCAGAGGCGAGCGCTTCAAATTTGCGGACAAAATATGCGAGCGCTTCTTCTGCGCTCTTTCCCGGATATGAACCAACAGCTTTTTCGCCAGAAGGAGTACGAACAAAGACTGTTCCATCCTCTGCGACTCGGCCGAACTGTGAGGGATCTCCAATGAGAGCAGATGCAGCGCTGATGTGCGCCTTTGCAGCTTGAGCAATCTCGGTTGGGTTATGTGATTCAGTCATGGTCATCCCTTTCAGCGCGTTGGCCGATTTGGCCTTCGTTATCAGCAGTTGGTAAGAGGAAAAGGTACCCTGTCCCTCCTATCGCAGTAAATCGAGAGGCTCATTGGAGGCTCACCCCATGCTTATCCGCTCCTATGTAGCGCCAATGTTCGCCACAAATTGCTGGATCATCGCTCCCGAGAAGGGCTCTGAGTGCATCATCGTTGACCCTGGGATGACTGATATCTCAGCTGAGGTTGAGATGATTGTTGCCGAGGAAGGCCTCAAACCTGTTGCCGTTCTGCTGACTCACGGCCATCTCGATCACACATTTTCAGTAAAGCCCCTGGCAGATGGGTATGGAATTTCTGCCTATATCCACTCAGAGGATCGCCGTTTTATTGCAGACCCCGCTGGCATTCACGGTCCACACTTTGTTGATCAACTCAGCGGCATGCTCTTCGAAGAGCCGGCGAAGGTCGAGAACCTCAAAGATGGTTCGTTACTAGATTTCCTTGGGATGAAGATCCGCGCAATTCATGCGCCAGGTCATACTCGTGGATCGCTGATGTTCTTACTCAATGAAGAGACACTCATCAGCGGAGATGTCCTCTTTGCTGGCTCCATTGGGCGAACAGATCTTCCTACAGGCAGCGCGAGCGATATGAGAAATACCTTGAAGAAGAAGGTTCTTCCACTCAGTGATGAGATAAGAGTTCTACCAGGACATGGTGATGAGACGACGATTAAATATGAGCGCAAAACCAATCCTTATCTGAAAGAATTAGCGTAAGGAAAGGTTGAGAATGAAATTTGAGAAGATCGCAGCGCCTAAGGGCGTGCGCGAATACCTGCCTCCCGAATCCCAGGCCTTTGAATGGGTACGTCAGCAGTTGATCTCTCCTGCTAAGCGAGCTGGCTACCAATTGATGGAGCTTCCGGTCTTTGAAGATACCTCGCTCTTTAATCGCGGTGTCGGTGAATCTACCGATGTTGTTACCAAAGAGATGTACACCTTTGAAGATCGTGGTGGCCGCTCGATCACCCTTCGCCCTGAAGGAACTGCTGGAGTTATGCGCGCAGTGATTGAGGGAAATCTGGACCGTGGACAACTTCCTGTAAAGGTCTGGTACTCAGGTCAATTCTTCCGAGCAGAACGTCCGCAAGCAGGTCGTTATCGTCAGTTCTACCAGGTTGGTATTGAAGCTATCGGTATTGACGATCCAGCACTAGATGCTGAAGTAATAGCAATCGCAGATCAAGGCTTTAAGAATTTGGGTTTGAAGAATTATCGCCTCGAAATTACCTCACTCGGCGACGCGCAATCTCGCGCTGCACATCGCGTTGATCTTATGAAATTCGTATCAAAGCTCGATCTTGATGAGGCGACCCGTACTCGCTCTGAGATCAACCCACTTCGAATCTTTGACGATAAGCGGCCGGAGATAAAAGAGGCGATGCAATCCGCGCCAATATTGATGGACTATCTCTCAGATTATTCTCGAGACCATTTCGAAAAGGTAAAGAGCTACCTCGACGCTCTCGGAGTTTCCTACACAGTAAATAAGCGGATGGTCCGTGGGCTCGACTATTACACCGGAACAACATTTGAATTCGTCCATGACGACCTTGGCGCCCAGAGCGGAATCGGTGGCGGAGGACGTTACGACGGTTTGATGGAGGTTCTTGGGGGACAGGCGCTCTCAGGAATTGGATTTGGACTTGGCGTTGATCGAGCACTCCTTGCTGCAATTGCAGAGAACACCCTTCCTGTTCAAGATTTCAACTCAGACCTCTTCATCATCCCGCTCTCTCTCGATGAAAAGGCGTATGTGCTTAATCTTGCTCAAGAAGTACGTCGCGCTGGATTTGCAGTGGAGGTCGCCTTCGGGGACCGCTCACTCAAAGGTGCGATGAAGGGCGCCGATAAGAGCGGTGCTCGTTTTGTCGCTGTAATCGGCGAAAGTGAGCGAGAAAGCGGTGATGTAGAACTCAAACGCATGAGCGATGGCACATCAATCCGCGTTAAGATTAGCGAATTACAGAAGGTGCTTGAGGCGTAAACCTCTCAGCACACCCAACACTTCCAAAGGCGATTTCACACATGTTACGTACACACGATGCCGGCGCACTTCGCGCCAGCGATGAAGGCACAACCGTCTCTCTTGCTGGATGGGTATCTCGTCGCCGAGATCACGGTGGCGTCGCCTTTATCGATCTTCGCGATGGAACCGGTTCTGTTCAGGTTGTTATCTCTGACGAGGCGGTTGCTGGTGCGCTCCGTGCAGAGTGGTGTCTTCAGATCAAGGGAACAGTGCGTAAGCGCCCTGCTGGAAATGAAAATACAAATATTCCTACAGGCGAGATCGAGATTCTTGCCGCAGATGTAATTGTTCTCAGCGAATCCGCTCCACTGCCATTTCCTATCGATACTGGTTCAGAGGCTGAGATCAGCGAAGAAGTTCGTCTTCGCTACCGCTACCTCGATCTTCGTCGCGAACGTCCTGCGGCAAATCTTCGCCTTCGCTCACGTGTGACATCTGCAATTCGTCGCGTAATGGAAGAGCTTGATTTCCACGAAATCGAGACGCCCTATCTCACTCGTTCTACGCCAGAAGGTGCACGTGACTTCTTAGTACCAGTTCGTCTTCAACCAGGCAGTTGGTACGCACTTCCACAATCGCCGCAGCTCTTTAAGCAGCTCTTGATGGTCGCCGGAATGGAGCGTTACTACCAGATTGCACGTTGCTTCCGTGATGAGGATTTCCGCGCCGATCGTCAGCCAGAATTTACTCAGCTCGATATCGAAATGTCCTTTATCGATCAAGCAGATATCTTGGCTGTTGCTGAACAGATTCTCGTGAAGATTTGGAAAGAATCTGTCGGCTATGAGATTCCAACTCCAATTCGCCACATGACTTATGCAGATGCAATGGATAAGTACGGTTCAGATAAGCCAGATCTTCGCTTTGGATATGAATTAGTTGAAGTCACTGATTACTTTAAAGAGACACCATTCCGTGTCTTCCAAGCACCTTACGTTGGCGCAGTTGTAATGCCAGGTGGAGCTTCAACTCCACGTCGTGAACTCGATGCTTGGCAAGATTGGGCGAAAGCTCGTGGCGCTAAGGGCATCGCCTACATCCTCGTCAATGAAGATGGAACTCTCGGCGGGCCAGTTTCAAAGAATATTTCTGAGAGCGAAGCAGCTGGAATCGCAGCGCTCGTTGGAGCAAAGAGTGGAGATGCAATCTTCTTCGCAGCAGGCGAACGCTCTGCATCACAGCAACTATTGGGCGCTGCTCGACTTGAGATCGGAAAGCGTTGTGGTCTCATCGCCGAAGGCCAGTGGGAGTTCCTCTGGGTCGTCGATGCTCCAATGTTTGAGCCAACAGATAATGGGGGATGGACTGCAGTTCACCACCCATTCACTGGTCCAAAGCCAGAGTTCGCAAAGACATTTAAGAGCGATCCAGCAACGGCCCTTGCCTATGCATATGACATCGTTCTCAATGGAACAGAGCTGGGCGGTGGATCTATCCGTATCCACGATCGCAATATCCAGAAGGATGTCTTTTCCGTTATCGGTCTTACTGATGAAGAGGCGCAGAGTAAGTTCGGGTTCCTACTCGAGGCCTTCAACTATGGCCCACCTCCTCATGGTGGAATCGCCCTTGGTTTAGACCGTGTCTGTGCACTTCTCACCAACTCAGATTCAATTCGCGAGGTCATCGCATTCCCTAAGACTGCAAGCGGTGGAGATCCATTGACTGGAGCTCCAACACCAATAACTCCAGCTCAGCGAAAAGAGGCTGGAATCGATTGGGTGCCTGAAAAAGCGCCGGTTAAGTAAAGAGGAGCGGTAGGCTACAAACATGGGTCCAGGTGGAATTGCAACGATCATCGCATCGGTATCACTACTGATTATTGCGGTCGCGATTGCTTATGTCGTCGTACGTGTAGGCAAGCTTGTTGATGAGGCATCGACTAGCTTGAAGGCGCTTACCGATGACACAACGCCACTTCTTGAAGAGTCCACACGTACCCTCGAACTCATCAATAGCCCCCTCGAAAGTTTCGCCCGAATTACCAAGAACGTTGAAGAAGTGACAACTAAGGTCACCGATGCAACGACAGGTTTTATGGAGAAGAACGGTCCTGCAGTCAAAGTGGCTGGTGCGCTTCTGAGTGCAGCTCAGATCAGCAAGGGACGTAAAGCTAAAAAGAAAGCTGAGTAGCCCTCACCGTGCAATCTGCTGAAATCCGCTCCCGTTGGCTCCGCTTCTTTGAATCTGGAAACTCCTTAGGGCTTAATCACACCGTTGTCCCATCTGCATCACTGATCGCAGATGATCCCAATCTTCTCCTCGTTAATGCAGGAATGGTTCCTTTTAAGCCGTACTTCCTCGGTGAGGTAAAGCCTCCCTTTGATCGAGCGACATCTGTGCAGAAGTGTGTTCGCACACTCGATATTGATGAGGTCGGTAAGACAACTCGTCATGCATCTTTCTTCCAGATGTGCGGAAATTTCTCATTCGGAAATTACTTTAAAGAGGGTGCAATTTCTCTAGCGTGGGAACTTCTTACCAAGCCAATCTCTGACGGTGGTTACGGTTTCCCAGAAGAGAAGCTCTGGGTCACTGTTTATCTTGATGATGATGAAGCGGAAGAGATTTGGCATAAGAAGATAGGTATTCCAAAAGAGCGAATTCAGCGTCGCGATATGGCCGATAACTTCTGGTCTATGGGCGTACCTGGTCCATGTGGTCCATGCTCTGAAATTTACTTTGATCGCGGACCTGCATACGGTCGCGATGGCGGTCCTATCGCAGATGAGAACCGTTACCTCGAAATTTGGAACCTTGTCTTTATGCAGAACGAACGCGGTGCTGGCGGAGGCAAGGATGGCTATCCGATCCTTGGCGAACTTCCAGCAAAGAGCATCGATACAGGTCTTGGACTTGAACGAGCTGCGGCCCTCTTGCAAGGTGTTGAGAACATCTACGAGATCGATACTACGATGCAAATTCTTACTAAGGCGATGGATCTCTCAGGCGTTAAATATGGCGCATCCGAGAAGAGCGATGTTTCTCTCCGTGTGATTGCCGATCACGCACGAACAGCTGCAATGTTGATTGGCGATGGAGTTACTCCAGGCAATGAAGGTCGTGGCTATGTACTGCGACGTATGATGCGCCGCACCATTCGTAATATGCGTCTTCTCGGTACAAATGATGCAATCATGGCCGAGCTCACCCAAGCAGCAATCGGCGCGATGGGTCCGCAATATCCAGAGCTCGTGACAGATACAAAGCGCATCCTCGCTGTTGCAACTTCTGAGGAAGAGTCATTCCTATCAACGCTCAAGAGCGGCACACAGATCTTTGATCTTGCTACTACTGCACTCAAGAGTGAGAAGAAGAGCGTGCTTCCAGGTGATGAAGTCTTCAAGCTTCATGATACTTATGGCTTCCCATTTGATCTCACACTTGAGATGGCGCGCGAAGAAGGCCTAGAAGTTGATGAGGATGGATTCCGTCGACTGATGAAGGAACAGCGCGATCGTGCTAAGGCAGATGCAAAGGCGAAGAAGAGCGGCCACACCGACCTCACCGAGTATCGCAAGATTGCAGATGACAAGGGCGTTACCAGCTTTATTGGTTACACGCATACAGAGACTGAATCTAAGGTCAATGGAATTCTCGTTGATGGAGTAAGCGTGACCAGTGCACGTGAAGGTGACGATGTTGAGGTCATCCTCGATGCAACACCTTTCTATGCTGAAGGTGGCGGACAGCTTGCAGATGGCGGTCGTATCACTCTCGCAAATGGCGCCATCATTGATATCTCTGACGTGCAATCTCCAGTCAAGGGTCTCTCGGTTCACCGTGGTCGAGTTCTCTCTGGTGAGATCAGTGTTGGTTCTGCTGGACATGCAGTGATCGATATTGAACGACGTAATGCGATCTCTCGTGCACACACTGCAACACATATGGTCCATAAAGCTTTTCGTGAAATTCTTGGCGAGACTGCAACTCAGGCTGGTTCTGAAAATTCACCAGGTCGCTTCCGCTTCGACTTCCCATCAACAGGTGCGGTCTCAGCAGGCGTTCTCAATGATGTTGAAGGCCGCGTCAATGCGCTCCTTCTCAATAATCTCAGCGTGACAGCAGAGGTCATGACTCAAGATGCAGCTAAGAAAATCGGCGCGATGGCGCTCTTCGGCGAAAAATACGGTGATCAGGTTCGCGTTGTAAGCGTTGGTGATTGGGCGCGCGAGCTCTGCGGTGGAACCCACGTCTCTAACTCTGGCCAACTCGGTGTTGTAAAACTCATTGGTGAGTCCTCTATCGGAGCAGGTGTTCGTCGCGTTGAGGCGCTAGTAGGTGCGGATGCTTACAGCTTCCTTGCTCGTGAGCATATTCTTCTGAACTCACTCACAGATTTGATTAAGGGTGCACGAGTTGAAGATCTTCCAGAACGCATCCAAGCTCTTCTCGATAAGATCAAGGAAGTTGAGAAGGAGCTGGCATCCGTTCGGTCTGCTCAAGCACTCGCAAGCGTTGATTCACTTGCTGCAACTGCTGTGACGCTGGGAGATACCTCATTTATCGCAGGCTTGCTTCCTGATGGTGTGTCTGGAGATGATCTCAAGAAGATTGCTCTTGAACTTCGCTCACGTTCTACAAACTCGGTTGTAGCTCTCATCAGCGCATCGGGTGGTCGACCAGTTCTGGTAGCAACAGCTTCTGATGCTGCGCGTGCTGCCGGTATCAAGGCTGGTGAGCTTGTGAAGATTGGTTCAACGATTCTCGGCGGTGGCGGTGGCGGAAAAGATGACTTCGCTCAAGGCGGAGGAGTAGACGCTTCCAAGTCACGCGAGGCTCTTGAAGCGATCACTGTAAAAATCTCTGGAAAGTAATATGGCTAGAGGTCGCAGAATCGCCTTTGATTATGGTGATGCGCGCATAGGTGTAGCAATCTGCGACCCGGATGGAATCTTGGCAACCCCGTTGCCGTTCTTAGATTCTCGAAATCCAAAGGTGCTTCGAGAGATCTCTTCCCTTCTCGATGAGTACGAGCCGATCATTATTTATATTGGCTTGCCTAAACTTCTCTCTGGTTCTGAAGGTGAGTCTGTTGAGAAGGTACGGGGATTTGCCTCGAAGCTAAGTGAAATCACGGATCTACCGATCACATATATTGATGAGCGTATGTCAACAGTTGGTGCGCAGAAGAAGCTCCATGAGGCAGGAAAGAACGCGAAAGATTCTAGAGCGCTTATCGACTCAATGTCAGCGGTAGCGATACTTGAGAGTGGTTTACTGCATGAAAATAAGTAGAGCTAACCTCCGCGGTTTGGCTGGGGTAGTAGCCGCCTTCGCAATTATTGCCCTCATTCACTTTCTCAAGCCTGGAATTTCAACTGCTGTAGATTTTCCATGCACTATTGCAAAGAATGGTTCTATCTCCATTGATATCAGATCGGGGGAGACTGGTTCAGAGATTGCACAAGATCTCTTCGATAAAGGTGTCGTTGCATCTTCACAAGCCTTCTTTAGATTCGCTGTCTCAGATCCTCGCTCTGGTCGAATCGCACCAGGAGTTCACGAGATTGATCTCAAGATTTGCGCATCACGTGCCCTCGATCAACTTCTTGACTCGAAGCGAATCGGAAACCTCCTCTCTATCAATGAGGGAGCATGGAATAGCGAGATAAAGAAATCTCTTAGTGCAATCGGTTACTCGAAGATTGAGATAGATAAAGCTTTCTCTCAAGCGATCATTCCTCAGCCATTTACAGCGCTCGAGGGGCTCCTATTTCCTGCTCAATACAGCTTTGATACATCAACGACTGTGACTCAAATCCTTAATTCAATGGTTAATCGTGGTCGGAGCGAACTTTTGAGAAGTGGAATCACGGAAGGATCTGCCAAGTTCACTCCATCGCAATTGTTAACAATCGCATCACTTGTGCAAGCAGAAGGCGATACAAAGGATTTTGCAAAGATTTCTCAAGTTGTACGTAATCGACTCGCTAAGGGAATGCCGCTGCAATTCGATTCAACGGTGCACTATATAAAGCAGAGCCGTGGTTCGGTCTTCTTAAGCACTCAATCGACCTTCATCAACTCTCCTTACAACACCTATCGTCATTATGGACTTCCTCCAGGACCAATCAATAATCCTGGATTTGATGCGATGTATGCGGCAACTCACCCTCTCACTGGAGCGTGGCTCTTCTTTATCACTGTGACGCCAGGAGATACTCGCTTCACAGATTCAATCAATCAATTCAATTCGTGGAAGGTTCTCTACAAGCAGAATCTCAAAGCTGGAAAATTTAGGAGCAAATGATGAAGGGTGCAGTACTTGGTTCACCAGTTGAACACTCACTCTCTCCGCTGCTTCACCGAGAAGCATTTGAATTTCTTGGCATTTCAGGGGATTACATCCGACAAGAGGTAGTACTTGAAAACCTATCGACTTTCTTCTCTTCACATAGAGAAGAGTTCGATTATTTTTCAATCACCATGCCCCTCAAGGAAGAGGCGCTGAACTTAGATGTTGCAATCGATCCACTTGTCGAACGGATTCAATCTGCAAATACGCTCTATCAACGCAATGACCAATGGCATCTCACTAGCACTGATGGCTCGGGATTGATTGGCGCCCTCAAGAATGAGGGGCATACGAAATTTAAGAGGGCTCTCGTCCTTGGTGCTGGCGGAACAGCGCGAGCAGTTGTGGGAGCTCTCGACGGGGTAGCCGATGAGATTGTTGTACTTGGACGAACAAGCACGCGTCGCGAAGTTCTTGAAAGAGCCGTTGAGAAATCAGAGTTCGAATACCTACGTTGGAACGATTCGCCCGGTTTTGCAGATTACGACCTCGTAGTTAATACGACTCCGGCGGGTGCCGCTGATCTACTGGCAGATTCTCTCTCTCAAGGTTCATGTTCACTTCTCTTTGATGTGATCTACAAGCCATGGCCAACAGTCCTGGCCTCGCGCTGGGCGGATAGCGGTGGATCTGTCATCAATGGTCTTGAACTCCTTCTCTATCAAGGTATCGCTCAGCTCTCGCTCGCACTCAATCGCGACCTTGATGAATTGGCGCTAGCAAGACACCTACGTCCAATTCTTAAGAAGGCTAATCGCTAATCCACAGGAGAGATTGAGGCATATTCCTAAATCGGTAGCCTCGTTCAATGCTCGATCTTCTTCTGATTGCTATCTCTAGCTCGATAGTTATTAGAGATTTCCATACTCATCGAATTTCGAATGCAAGCACTCTCTTGCTTATCGCACTTCTATTGCTCAACCCACACCCGAATCAATTTGTAGCTACGATTATTTCAATCACGGTGGCATCAATTCTCTTCTGCGTCGCAAAGATTGGAATGGGCGACCTCAAGTTGCTGATCGGGCTGCTCGTTACTCAAGGGTCAATAGTTCTATCCGCTGATTTCCTATACCTCTCATTGGCTACTCTCGCGGCAACATTGATTTCGCAGTTGATACGGCGGCGAACTCTTCGAGGATCTGTCGCCTTTGCTCAGATCTTGCTGGTGCCATTTCTCATTGCTTATCTCGCTATCTGAATCGAGCCCTATTTAAGGTGCGCCTGACCGCCTCGGTCTGCGACAATACGTGCATGCGTTGGATAACAGCCGGTGAATCACATGGACAAGCTCTCTCTGCCATCATCGAAGGCATGCCCGCCCATATCTCGATCTCGACTGCAGATATTGATAAGCATCTCGCTCGACGTCGATTAGGTACTGGACGAGGCGCACGTCAGAATTTTGAAGCCGATAAAGTTTCAATTCTCGGTGGCGTTCGACTTGGCGAGAGCCAAGGTGGTCCAATCTCGATACAGGTAGGCAATAGTGAATGGCCGAAGTGGGAGAAGGTCATGTCGGCCGATCCACTGCCTGTCGATGAGATTAAGGATCTTGCTCGTAATGCTCCACTTTCGCGTCCACGACCAGGTCATGCCGATCTTGTTGGAATGCAGAAATATGACTTTGATGATGCGCGACCTATCCTTGAGCGTGCAAGTGCACGTGAAACTGCGGCACGTGTTGCATTAGGTGCGATTGCTCGAGCTTTTCTACAACAGAGCGTCGGAATTGAAATCTTTAGCCATGTAACTTCCATTGGAACTGTCTCGATCTCTGAAGGTTTACCTCTTCCATTGCCATCCGAGATGGAGCGCATCGATGCTGATCCGGTCCGCTGCGCCTATCCAAAATTCTCAACGGCGATGGTCGCTGAGATTGAAGCTGCCCATAAAGATGGCGACACCCTAGGTGGTGTCTGCGAAATTCTTGCCTATAACTTGCCTCCAGGTCTTGGCTCACATGTCCATTGGGATCGACGCCTCGATGCGCGTCTTGCAGCTGCCATGATGGGGATTCAAGCAATTAAGGGTGTTGCAGTTGGAGATGGATTTACTTCAGCATCACGTCGTGGTTCTCAAGCACACGATGAGATTGAACGTAATGCTGCCGGAAAAATTGTTCGCAGAACAGATCGCGCTGGTGGCACAGAGGGTGGAATGTCTAATGGTGAAGCGCTTCGTGTCTCAATCGCAATGAAGCCAATCTCAACCGTTCCTAAGGCGCTCGACACAATCGATGTCATCTCAGGTGAGGCAGCAAAGGCAATTAACCAGCGATCAGATGTCTGCGCAGTTCCTGCAGCAGGGGTAGTCGGTGAAGCTATGGCAGCTCTCGTTCTAGCGGAGGCAGTTCTTGAAAAGTTCGGGGGAGACTCAGTTGCTGAGACCCGTCGCAACTACCTCTCCTATATGGAAAATCTTCGTTTTAAGTAAATGGCACCTCGTATTATCTTGATCGGTCCCATGGGTTCTGGAAAGACAACTGTGGGTCGGGCACTTGCTGAAGATTTCTCACTTTCATTCCGTGATACAGATGAAATGATCGTCTCCCAGAGCGGACGAGAAATTTCAGATATCTTCATCGAAGATGGTGAAGATGAATTTAGAGCGCTTGAGAAGATAATTCTCCGCACGGCGCTTTTGGAAGATGAGACAGTTCTTTCACTAGGCGGAGGTGCATGTCTTTCAACGGATGCGCAATCTGCGCTCCGTGCATCGGGCGCCTTCGTCGTCTACCTCAAGATCTCGCTCTCACAGGTATCTTCGCGCGTTGGTTTCAACCAAGGCCGTCCGCTCTTGATGGGCAATCCTCGAGCGCAGTGGCAGAATTTAATGAACGAACGAGCTCCTATCTATGAAGGAGTCGCGACTTATATCTGCGAAGTAGATAGTAAGAGCGTTGAAGATATTGCATCAGAAATCGGAATAGCTTATGAATTACGAGGCAAGGGGATAGTACGTGGCTGAGATTGAGGTAAGGGCAGAGCGCACATATTCCGTTCGCATTACAGGCGATTGGCGCGGGGATCTCTCTCCACTCGTAACGAAGCGCTCTCGAGTTGCAATCATCTATCCCGCAACTATGGCTGCAGATATGCCTTCACTTGTTTTTGGTAACGCCGAAGTACTGACCCTGCCGATACCGGATGGCGAGGCAGGTAAGAGCGCTACTGTTCTCAACTACATCTGGGGAGAGCTAGCCAAAGCTGGATTTACACGGAGTGATCTCATCGTTGCCATCGGTGGTGGCACAGTCACCGATCTCGCAGGATATGCAGCAGCTTCATGGCTCCGCGGCATTGATTGGGTTGCAGTACCTACAACTCTTGCTGGCATGGTTGATGCATCAGTAGGTGGTAAGACTGGAATCAACTCTCCTTATGGGAAGAATCTCATCGGGGCCTTTCATTCGCCGATTTCAGTAATCATAGATCCAGCTTGGCTCAAGACTCTGAGCGATCGTGATTTTGCTGCAGGACTTGCAGAGGTAATTAAGTGCGGCTTCATCGATGATGAAGAGATTCTCACTCTCGTATCTGGAAAATCACTAAGCGAGATTCGAAGCAATTCTGGACTTGTAAATAAGCTCATCGAGCGTTCAATCTCAACCAAGGCGAAGGTTGTCAGCGAAGATTTTAAGGAGTCAGAGCTTCGAGAGATTCTCAACTATGGACATACATTCGGACATGCCATTGAGCGGGTCTCTGATTACGCAATCCGCCATGGTGAAGCGGTGGCTATCGGAATGATCTTCGTCGCTGAACTTGCTTCGCTTAAGGGCTTGATAGAGGACGATCTAGTAGCACGTCATCGTTCAATTTTGGCTGGCGTAAGCCTTCCAACCTCACTAGCAAACGTTCCAGGGGCATCAAATTGGCAGAGCCTCTACGCAGCGATGGCGCTCGATAAGAAGTCTCGCGGCTCCAACATTCGCTTCGTTATCCTCAATGCGATTGGAAATTGTGGACGTCTAGAGGGTGTCACTGAAGATGAATTGAAATCTGCATATGAGAAGGTTCTCGCATGAAGGTTTTAGTAATCAATGGCCCAAACTTGTCTCGATTAGATATTCGTGACTCCTCTATCTATGGAGATCTCTCATATCCTCAATTGGTAAAACTCATCACTGATTCCGCAAGTGAGCTTGGAATTGAAGCAGATGTTCGCCAGAGTGATCAAGAGTCAGAGATCATCGGTTGGCTTCATGGAGCTGCCGATACAAATACGCCGGTCATTATCAACCCAGCTGCCTTTACTCACTATTCCTATGCAATCCGTGATGCTGCAGAGCTAGTTAAAGCTCCACTCATTGAGGTACACCTTTCAAATCCTCTCTCACGTGAAGAGTTCCGTCATACCTCTGTTATCTCAGGTATTGCTAATGGAACTATTGGGGGATTCGGTCCAGATTCATACCGTTTAGCCCTCCGTGCGCTCCTCACTCTGCTGAATAAGTAGGGTAAACTCAACGCTTGTGTCCTGATAGTCGGGACGTTGAACTGGAGTAAATGATGGCAACAACTAACGATCTCAAAAATGGCATGGTTCTTGATATTGAAGGCCAGCTCTGGACAGTTGTTGAATTCCAGCATGTGAAGCCAGGTAAGGGTCCAGCTTTCGTACGTACAAAGCTGAAGCAGGTTCTTAGCGGCAAGGTCATCGATCGCACATTTAACGCAGGTGTAAAGGTTGAGACAGCTATCGTTGAGAAGCGAGAGATGACATTCCTCTACAAAGAGGGTGATGACTTCGTATTTATGGATGACGTCAACTTCGATCAGATGACAATTTCAGAGGCGACAGTCTCTGATGCAGCTAATTACATGCTCGAGAACACTGGCGCAATCGTTGCAATCCACGAGGGCAACCCACTCTTCATTGAACTTCCAGCATCAGTTGCTCTCAAGATCACCTACACAGAGCCAGGTCTCCAAGGAGATCGCTCTTCTGGTGGAACAAAGCCTGCAACAGTTGAAACTGGTATTCAGATTCAGGTTCCACTCTTCATCAAGCAGGATGAAGTAGTTATGGTCGATACACGAGATGGTTCTTACCAAGGCCGAGCTAATTAATTTCATGGCTCTCTCTATGACAGTGAGCAAGTAGCGTGTCTGCTCGCAGTAAGGCGCGTAAGCAAGCCCTCGATATTCTCTACGAATCAGATATCCGTAGCAGCGATGCTCTTGTGATTCTTGAATCCCGCGATGTCACAGAGGAGGGCCCTGATGCCCGTCCCATTCGTGACTTCACCCGCGAACTAATAACTGGCGTCTCCGCGAATAAGCGCAAAATCGATGAGCTTATCGCCACCTATGCGCAAGGCTGGGATATGGATCGCTTGGCTGCAGTAGATCGCAATATCTTGCGCCTCGGAATCTTTGAGATTATCTGGAGTGATGAACTTGCAGATGGAATTGCCATTGATGAAGCAATCACATTGGCTAAAGATTTATCGACTGATGACTCTGCCACCTTCATCCATGGTTTATTGGGAAAGATCTCATCGATTAAGGATTCTGTCGCCCGCTAACTTCGGAGGCGAAGAGAAAGCCGGCCAATCGCAGCTCTTGAGATAGCTCGTTGATTGTCACTTCGTTGATCAATGAGAGTACTTCTGAATCACTACTTCTTAATGAGATGACCTCTCCATTCCAATCTCTTCTTCTTGCAGCTATAGAGGCGAGATACCTCTTTACATTATCTAAGTTTGGATTTAGTTCGGTCTTAGTACGGATTCTCCGGAGATCGAATACAAAGCGGCCATTCTCGGCGTTGCTCGCCAATGGTGCGACGGTAAAGAAGTATTCGATAGGAACTTCGTAGAAATCGGCTAACTGTTGAAGGCGAGCTAGCGAAATCGCCCGATGACCACGTTCATAGGAACCCAGGACAACTGCCTTGAGCTCTCCATGAGTGTTCTCTTCACATTCCTGAAGGGTCAGACCCTTCTTACGACGTAGCTCTCTCAATAACTGGGCACACCGCTTCTCAATTTCTACGCTCATTTCAACTCCTAGGCTCGTGGGCGAGAAGGGTATTGAGCCGGCGCATGCGCAGGAGCAGCCAATCCACAGGTATCTCCATCTCGGTGATAAGGTAGGCCCAACGTTCCTTTAACAACCTGTCCAGAGAGGCAGGAAAGGAGAAGTACATGAGCGCTGCTCTTTCAGCCGGGGATATCTCTCGCGCATTGACTCGGATCTCACATGAGATTCTTGAGCGAAATAACGATTCCACAAATATCACCATTCTTGGCATACCCACTCGTGGCGCCCATCTCGCATATCGCTTAGCGAAGATTATTGAGGGAATAGAAGGTGTTCCGGTTCAGGTAGGAACGCTTGATATCACCCTGCATCGCGATGACTTGCGGATGCGTGCCCCTCGCCCCTTGATGGAGACAGTTATTCCTTCACTGGGAGTCGAAGGGCGAACAGTAGTTCTGGTCGACGATGTTCTCTTCTCTGGTCGAACTATTCGTTCGGCACTTGATGCCATCGGTGAGATCGGTCGTCCAGAGCGAGTGCAATTGGCAGTTCTCGTCGATCGAGGCCATCGCGAACTTCCTATCAAGGCAGATTTTGTAGGCAAGAACCTTCCAACTTCTAAGAGCCAGAGCGTGAAGGTAACCTTGACTGAGCATGATGGTTCAGATGAGGTTCGTATCGAGGGGGAGAGCGCATGAAGCACTTACTTTCAATCAACGATATCGATAAAGATTTTGCAATCACTATTCTCGATACAGCAGCAGAAATGGCTCGCGTATCTGAAGGGCCCGTTAAGAAGCTTCCAACACTTCGCGGCAAAACAGTTGTAAATCTTTTCGCAGAAGATTCAACACGTACCCGAATCTCCTTTGAGGCTGCTGCAAAGCGCCTCTCCGCAGATGTCATCAACTTCACCGCAAAGGGATCAAGCATCAGTAAGGGCGAATCTCTTAAAGATACTGCCCAGACTCTTCAGGCCCTCGGTGCCGATGCGGTCATCATTCGCCATCCTGCATCAGGAGCTGCACATCGACTCGCACAGGGTCGTTGGATGAATGGAACCGTTATTAATGCGGGCGATGGAACACATGAGCATCCAAGCCAAGCTCTTCTTGACGCATACACAATTCGTAAGCATCTCAAGGATGGCAAGGGTGATCTATCAGATGTTCGAGTCGCGATCGTGGGAGATATTCTCCATTCGCGAGTTGCACGTTCGAATGTATTGCTTCTGAATAAGTTGGGTGCAACTGTTGTACTGGTTGCGCCACCAACTCTTCTTCCATATCAAGTTGAATCATGGAAGGTAACTGTCTCGCATGATTTCAACGCAGTCCTTCCGACAGTCGATGCAGTAATTATGTTGCGCATTCAACAGGAGAGAATGAGCGATCTCTACTTCCCATCTGAGCGCGAGTACTCGTCACTCTTTGGAATTGATGCAGAACGGTTGGCTCTGACAAAGCCTGGAACGATCCTGATGCACCCAGGGCCAATGAATCGTGGACTTGAAATCAGCGCAGAAGCTGCTGATAGCCCACAATCTGTAGTTGTTGAGCAGGTTGCAAACGGAGTTTCAATTCGTATGGCAATCCTCTATCTCTTTATCGCTGGAAGTCAGGAGTCAATCAATGTCTAACTCACTACTTATTAAGGGTGGTTCTATCCTCGGTGGCGACGTACGTGATCTCCTGATTCGCGATGGCCATATAGTTGAGATAGCACCTTCGATTACATCGGGCGCTGATGAAGTAGTCGATGCCAATGGTTGTGTACTTCTCCCAGGTTTTGTCGATCTTCATACACATCTTCGTGAGCCAGGTCGTGAGAATTCCGAGACTATTGCTACAGGTTCCCTTGCAGCAGCTCGTGGCGGTTATGTCGCGGTCAGCGCAATGGCCAACACTCTTCCAGTTGCAGATACAGCCGCAATAGTTGAGCAGGTAGCTGCGATAGGAAAGCGCGTCGGACTTGTTGATGTATTTCCTATTGGCGCTGTCACAAAAGGCCTCGAAGGTCATGAACTTGCCGATCTTGGTTCGATGGCACACTCAGAGGCGAAGGTACGAGTCTTTAGCGATGACGGTAATTGCATCTCTGATCCTTTGCTCATGCGTCGCGCTCTCGAATATGTAAAGCAATTCGATGGTGTTATTGCACAACATGCACAAGATCCGCGTCTGACTGAAGGTTCTCAGATGAATGAAGGAGTGATTGCCTCAACGCTCGGATTAAAAGGTTGGCCTGCTGTTGCCGAAGAATCAATAATCGCCCGAGATATCTTGCTTGCAAATATGGTCGGATCTCGACTTCATATCTGTCACGTGACAACTCGAGGCGGCGTAGAGATTATCCGATGGGCAAAGTCGCAGGGCATGAAAGTTACCGCTGAAGTAACGCCCCATCACTTACTACTTACAGATGAGCTCGCTGAAAGTTACGATCCAATCTATAAGGTAAATCCGCCTCTCCGTACTCAGAGCGATGTCGAAGCGCTCCGCGAAGCTTTAGTCGATGGCACTATCGATATCGTCGGAACTGATCATGCGCCGCACCCGGTTGAGAGTAAAGAGTGCGAATGGCAGACCGCAGCCTTTGGAATGGTCGGCCTCGAAACTGCATTTCCAATTCTCTACTCAACACTGATTGCTACACGAAGAATGTCTTGGCAGCGAGCAGCTCAGGTGATGAGCATTGCCCCAGCTGCGATAGCTGGTTATGCCTTCCACGGGCAGGAGCTTGCAGTAGGTGTTCCAGCTCATATCGCAATCGTTAATCCCGCAGGGAAGATGGTCGTCGATCGCGCTCAATTAGCCTCTAAGAGCAAGAACACACCTTTCCACGGCATGGAGTTCCAAGGAACCGTGCTCGCCACTGTATTTAATGGACACCTCACACATAAGGTCGGTATTTAATGAGTAAGGCATATCTAGTCCTCGACGATGGACGAATCTTTGAAGGACGCTCTTGGGGCGCCCTCGGTAAGACCTTTGGTGAGGCTGTTTTCCAGACTGGCATGACCGGTTATCAAGAGACCCTTACTGATCCTTCTTACCATCGCCAGGTTGTAGTAATGACAGCTCCACATATTGGCAATACCGGAATCAACCTTGAAGATAATGAATCCTCAAAGATTTGGGTGGCGGGTTTCGTTGTTCGCAACCCTTCTACGATCACGAGCAATTGGCGCAGTACCTCTGACCTAGAGGAAGAGCTCATTCGCCAAGGAGTCGTCGGAATTTCAGGTGTCGATACTCGAGCTATTACACGACACCTTCGCGATCGTGGAGCGATGCGAGTAGGCATATTCTCTGATACAGAACTTACTCGTGAAGAAATGGTGATTGAGGTTCGAAAGCAGAGCCCAATGTCAGGGGCATATCTCTGTGGAGATGTTTCAACTGATGTTCCTTATCTCGTTCCAGCTATTGGAGAGAAGAAGTTCACTGTTGTTGCACTGGACCTCGGCATCAAGGCTGCAACCCCTCGCAATATGGCAGAGCGCGGCATTGAAGTTCATGTACTTCCATACAATTCAAACCTTGAAGAGATTCTCGCCTATAAGCCTGATGGTGTATTTCTATCGAACGGTCCAGGAGATCCAGCAACGATGACAGATACTGTCTCGCTCGTTCGCGATATTCTCATTGAGGAAATTCCGGTGTTCGGAATCTGTTTCGGTCACCAGATTCTCGGAAGAGCTTTAGGTTTTGAGACCTACAAGTTGCAATTCGGCCACCGTGGAATCAATCAGCCAGTTCTCGATCGCAAGACCGGAAAGGTCGAGATCACAGCACACAACCATGGCTTTGCACTCAAGGCTCCAACAGATTCCGTCTTCTCAACAGTCTTTGGTCCCGGCCATGTAACTCATATCTGTCTCAACGATGGAGTAGTCGAAGGCCTTGAACTTCTTGAGCGCGGGGCATTTAGCGTTCAGTACCATCCAGAAGCTGCAGCTGGCCCACATGATGCAAGTTATCTCTTTGATCGATTCGTTGCCTTAATGGAGAAGTACCCACGAAAGGCGGTGAGCGCATAATGGCTCTCGACACAACAATTAAGAGCGTACTTGTTATTGGTTCTGGTCCAATTGTTATTGGCCAGGCTTGCGAATTCGATTACTCAGGCACTCAAGCTTGTCGAGTACTCAAAGCTGAAGGTATTCGAGTAATTCTCGTAAATTCCAATCCAGCAACAATCATGACCGATCCAGAATTTGCTGATGCAACGTACATCGAACCAATTACCCCTGAATTTATTGAACGAATAATCATCGAGGAACGACCTGATGCAGTTCTTGCAACGCTCGGCGGTCAGACTGCGCTCAATGCAGCTATCGGCATGTTCGAGGCAGGAATCTTAGAACGCCACAATGTAAAACTTATCGGTGCTGATGTGGATGCGATTAATCGCGGCGAAAACCGCGAGCTCTTCAGAGCAATCGTTGAGAAGGTTGGGGGAGAGTCGGCAAAGTCGATTATCTGTCACACCATGGATGAAGTCCTTCAGGCAGCTGCCCAATTGAACTATCCCTGCGTTATTCGCCCATCATTTACCATGGGTGGGCTCGGCTCTGGAATTGCTTACGATGAAGAGACTCTGCGCCAGATTGCGGGAGCTGGTCTTCGTCACTCACCAACATCTGAGGTTCTCATTGAGGAATCGATCATCGGCTGGAAAGAGTACGAGCTCGAAGTCATGCGCGATCGCGTTGATAACGTGGTCATCGTATGTTCAATCGAGAATATCGATCCGATGGGCGTTCACACCGGTGATTCGATAACCGTTGCGCCAGCGCTCACTCTTACCGATGTTGAATATCAGAAACTGCGTAATCTTTCGATCTCCATCATCCGTGAGGTGGGCGTTGATACCGGTGGATGCAATATCCAATTCGCTGTAAATCCTGATACCGGACGCATTATTGTCATTGAGATGAATCCAAGAGTCTCTCGTTCATCAGCTCTTGCATCAAAGGCGACTGGCTTTCCGATTGCAAAGATTGCAACGAAGCTCGCAATTGGTTATACGCTCGATGAAATCAAAAATGACATCACTCAGGTAACGCCTGCATCATTTGAGCCAACCCTCGATTACATCGTCGTAAAGGCGCCACGCTTTGCATTTGAGAAGTTTGCCGATGCAGATCCTCGACTTACGACAACGATGAAGAGCGTTGGTGAAGCGATGGCTATTGGCCGCTCTTTCCCTGAAGCTCTCATGAAGGCTCTTCGTTCACTTGAGCGCAAGGAGGCAATCTTCGCCTTCCCATCCGATACCTCAATGATCAATATTCCAGAGCTCCTTGAAGCGATGAAGGCACCTACCGAGTACCGCCTTCAGCAGGTTCATCGTGCACTGTGGGCAGGTGCTGACATTGAAGATGTCTTTGCATCAACAAAGATTGATCGTTGGTATCTCAAGCAACTTCAAGAGATCAACGATGCAGCGCGTGAGATTGCACAACCGGGTGAGATGACCTTTGATAGCTTGAAGTTTGCCAAGTCATTTGGTTTCTCAGATAAGCAGATTGGTGAATTGCGAGGAGTTTCAGAGGAAGATGTTCGCAAAGCCCGTCACCACCTAGACCTCCATCCTGTCTATAAAACTGTCGATACCTGTGCCGCCGAGTTTGAAGCACATACTCCTTATCACTACTCAAGTTACGAGGAAGAGACCGAGGTACGTACTCGCACGAAACCTGCGGTGATTATCTTGGGTTCAGGACCAAATCGCATCGGCCAAGGTATCGAATTCGATTATTCATGTGTCCATGCCGCCTTCACACTTCGTGAGGCCAATTACGAGACGATCATGATCAATTGCAATCCGGAGACAGTCTCAACCGATTATGACACCAGCGATCGTCTCTACTTCGAGCCGCTCACACTGGAAGATGTACTTGAAGTTATTCATGCAGAGACCCTCGCAGGTCCTGTGCTTGGCGTCATTACGCAGTTAGGTGGCCAGACACCGCTAGGTCTTGCCGCAGGTCTCAAAGCTGCAGGAGTAACAATTCTCGGAACAAGTCCCGATGCGATCAACCTCGCTGAAGAGCGCGGCGCTTTTGGTGAAGTTCTTAAGTCTAAGAATCTGACAGCGCCTGAATTCGGAATGGCATCATCAGAGGCCGAAGCGATTTCAATTGCACAACGCATTGGCTATCCGGTACTTGTCCGTCCATCCTTCGTTCTCGGTGGTCGCGGTATGGAGATTGTCTATGACGATCAATCACTCTCCGGCTTTATTACTCGAGCAACTGATATCACCCCCGATCATCCTGTACTTGTTGATCGTTTCTTAGATTCAGCTATCGAGCTCGATGTTGATGCTCTCTATGATGGCACTGAGTTATTCCTCGGTGGAATCATGGAGCATATTGAAGAGGCGGGAATTCACTCTGGTGACTCTGCCTGTGTGCTTCCGGCAATGACTATCTCAGATAGTTCACGTGAAGAAGTACGTCGCGCAACTCTTGCGATCGCTGAAGGTGTTGGCGTTCGTGGATTGATCAATATTCAATTCGCGATGGCTGGAAATATTCTCTATGTACTTGAAGCAAATCCACGTGCATCACGTACCGTTCCATTTGTAAGTAAGGCAACAGGTGTTCCACTTGCAAAGGCAGCAGCTAGAATTTCAGTTGGAACTTCAATCGCAGAGCTCAAGAGTGAGGGCCTATTACCTCAATCAGATGCTGAGGTTCCTCGCGGAATCAGTGTTAAGGAAGCTGTCCTACCTTGGAATCGCTTCCGTCGCACGGATGGTCGTGGCGTCGATGCTGTACTTGGACCAGAGATGCGTTCGACTGGTGAAGTTATGGGAATCTCTGCCAGCTTTGGTGGAGCATATGCAAAGAGCCAGATCAGCTCATTTGGACCACTACCAAAGAGCGGAACGGTATTTATCTCACTCGCCGATAAGGATAAGAGCGCGGGAATCGATGCAGCGCGTGCCCTTGTCGATATGGGATTTAAGGTTCTTACTACCGAAGGAACAGCACGTTTCATGTTAGAGAACGGAGTTGTTACTTCTCAGGTGCGAAAGAATTCAGAGGGTCGTGGACCGCTGGGCGAGCCAACAATCGTCGATATTCTCAACTCGGGAGAGATTGATCTTGTCATCAATACTCCAGTAGGACGCGGAACTCGTGCAGATGGTTGGGCTATTCGTACTGCATCTGTTCAACGGAGCATTCCGATTATTACTACAAATCCAGGATTTAACGCAGCAGTTGAAGGGATAAAGGTTCTTCGCCAAGGTGAGCTCGGGGTTAAGTCGATTCAAGAGTGGCTTGCATGAGCACAATCAATAAAGCCGCTACACAAGTAGATGCAACGATAATTTCGAATAAGAGAATCGGTGCTTATCACCAGATTATTTTGAGCGTCGGTGAAGCAGTTCGACATTGCAAGCCTGGAAACTTCATTGCGATTCAGGTGGGCGGTGATTCATCGCGCATGGTTCTCCGTCGAGCTTTTGCTATCTCTCGAACTTCAGAGAGCGCTCAATTTGGGGGAACGGTAGAACTTATCGTGGCTCCACATGGCTCTGGTTCGAAATGGCTCTGTGCCCAAGGCGAGGGAGCAGAAGCTAACGTCATTACTCCGCTCGGGCGCGCCTTCGGTATTCCAACAGAGCCAGCAAATGCACTTCTTATTGGTGGCGGATATGGATCTGCACCGCTCTTCGGTCTTGCCGATCTCTTAAAGAGTCGTGGCTGCAAGGTCGATATGGTTCTTGGTGCAAGTAATGGGAGCAAGATCTACGCCCCTATGGAAGGAAAGCGCTCTGTTAACTCGCTAAAGATCTTTACAGAAGATGGGTCTATGGGTGAGATGGGGCGCGTGACTTCGCAACTCGATGCAATCATCGCCGAACGAGAGATTGAAATTATTTATTCATGTGGCCCTATGGCGATGTTGAAGGCGATTACTGAGATTGCAGATCAGCATGGCGTGATTCATCAAGCCTCTGTAGAAGAGTCGATGGCCTGCGGAATCGGAATCTGCATGACCTGTGTCTTGCCTGTGAAGGGTGAAGATGGCTCTATCTCGATGAAGCGTTCATGTATTGATGGGCCAGTAATGGATGGATCTTCAGTTTGCTGGGATCTTGTTGGCAAGAGTACGGAGGGCTTCTAAATGAGCGCTGCCGTTGATCTATCGACAACTTTAGGAAATGCCTGGTTCCCTTCACCCGTCTTCACTGCAAGTGGTTGCGCTAGCAGCGGTAAAGAGCTCGCTCAATTCTTCCCATTGAAGGATATCGGGGCAGTTGTTACAAAATCAGTGATGAACAAGCCTCGCCATGGACGACCAACTCCGCGAATGGCTGAGACGCCATCAGGAATGCTTAACTCTATTGGCTTACAAGGGCCAGGTATTGATGCATTTCTCGCTAACGATGTTCCGTGGCTTCTCTCTCAAGGTTCTCGCGTTATTGTCTCGATTGCGGGGGAGACGATTGATGAATATGCAGTGCTCGCACGAAAGATTCGCTCTACCTCTGGAATCTCAGCTGTTGAGGTAAATATCTCTTGCCCCAATGTTGAAAATCGTGGCCTTGTCTTTGCAACCGATTGCGACACATCAGCGCGCGTCATTGAAGGCGTTCGCAAAGTAATCGGTGGAGAGATTCCTATCATCGCAAAGCTAACGCCAGATGTGACCAATATTTCCGCTGTAGCAAAGTCAGTTGCAGATGCCGGAGCAGATGGCGTCGCTCTTATCAATACCGTTCTCGGTATGGTGATTAACCTCGACACGATGAAGCCACATCTCGGTGGTAAGACTGGCGGTCTTTCAGGTCCTGCTATTCGCCCAGTGGCGGTACGTGCCATCTATCAAGTCCATGAAGCGCTACCTGACCTTCCCATTCTAGGAATGGGTGGAGTATCAACTGGACGCGATGCGTTAGAAATGATTCTCGCTGGTGCATCAGGTGTATCTGTCGGTACAGCGAGCTTTGGAAATCCCACTGCACTTATTTCGATTCAAGATGAACTCCGCGATCTCCTTGCGCAACGTGGCTTTACCTCGTTGAAGCAGGCGATCGGCTATGCCCACCGATAAGAGAGGCCTACGATGACCGCACCAATCATCCTTGCAGTTGATACGAAGGATTTCGAAACTGCCCAACGTTGGATAGAGGCGACACGTGAGAGCGTCTCTGTCTACAAGTTAGGACTTGAGTTCTTCCTGACCTTTGGCGCAGAAGGCGTTAATAAGATTAAGAGCGAACATGGCGTTGATATCTTCCTCGATCTCAAACTTCACGATATTCCCAACACTGTTGGAATGGCTGCATCAGCGGTCTCACACATTGCTCCGCGATTTCTCACAGTACATGCCTCTGGTGGCCATGCGATGATCAAGGCAGCGGTTGACTCACTTCCCGGTGTCGATGTCACTGCGGTCACCGTTCTGACTTCACTATCTGAAGAAGATCTCTTCGAGATAGGTTTCGCCAATCCTGCACTGGAGAGCGCGGTTGCACTAGCTGATCTCGCAGTTCGCGCCGGAGCGAAGGCGATTGTCTCTTCTCCACTTGAAATTTCTGCAATTCGTAGCAGCGTAGGTGACGACCCAATCATTATTACCCCTGGCGTACGCCCGGCAGGTTCTGCTGGTAGCGACGATCAAGTCCGAACAATGACTCCGCGCGATGCAATCGCAGCAGGTGCAAACTTTGTTGTGATTGGGCGACCAATTACTGGCGCATGGAGTAAAGGTCCGGAAGCGATGAGCGATGCCGCAAAGGCAATCGCGGCGGAGATTGCCGGATAGAATCAGACCATGGCTCTTCCTCCACAGTTATCCGCTGAGGAACGGGCGCGCGCTCTCGAAATCGCTAAAAATTCACGCCAAGAGCGAGCACAAGTAAAAGGCGAGATTCATCGAGGCGTTATCTCACTTCCGCAATTTCTAACACTTGCTGAAGGTAATCCGGTTCTTGCAAAGATGCGGGTAGCGGAATTGCTCGAATCCCTTCCGGGATATGGCAAGATTCGTGCCCAAGCGCTAATGGAGCGATTCGATATCTCTCCCACTAGACGCGTTCAAGGTCTTGGTCGCCATCAACGAGCGGCACTATTAAAGGAGTTTCAAATCCCATCAACAGATCCGCGAGGACGTCTCCTCGTACTTTCAGGACCTGGGGGAGTCGGTAAGAGCACCGTTGCGAAAGCGCTCCGCGAAGTTCCCGGTTTTTGGGTCAGCATCTCAGCTACAACTCGCGAACCACGTTTTAATGAAGTGCCAGGATTTGATTACTTCTTCTTTACCAATGAAGATTTTGATCAGGCGGTAGCAGAGGATCAATTCCTAGAGTGGGCAGAGTTTGCCGGCAACCGCTATGGAACTCCACGAAGAGCGGTTGAAGAAGCTCTGGCATCTGGTGTCAACGTTCTCCTCGAAATTGAGATTGCTGGCGCTAAGCAAGTCCGCGAACACTCCCGGGAGGCCCATCTCATCTTCCTCGAGCCGCCTTCATGGGAGGAGCTCGTGAGCCGCCTAGAGGGAAGAGGAACAGATTCACCCGAGAGGCGTGCTGCTCGCTTGGCTTTGGCTCAGGAAGAGCTCGCCGCCGCCTCATTCTTCGACTCAGTCATCATCAATACTGAGGTAAGCGAGGTCGTTGAAGCCCTGATAAGATTGGCAACCTCGTAAGAGTTAAATTTTGTAAGTCTATTGAAGGAGAGCCCCATGAGCGGACACGTCGACGGCATCACAAATCCACCTATCGACGAACTTCTCGATAAGAGCGGTTCAAAGTACGCACTCGTTCTCTATGCAGCTAAGCGTGCTCGTCAGATCAATGCTTACTATTCACAGCTCAATGAAGGTCTTCTTGAATATGTTGGTCCACTAGTGGATACATACGTTCACGAGAAGCCACTTTCTATCGCGCTCCGTGAAATTAACGAAGGTCTCTTGACCATCGAAAATCTTGAGACAAACGCTTAATACTTTTTAATTTACTAAAGAAGCTATGGCCGCCCCAACTCGCGAGGTAATTCTCGGAGTCGGAGGCGGCATCGCTGCTTATAAGGCATGTGATCTCCTGCGCCGAATGCAGGATTTAGGTTTTGCAGTGACCGTGGTTCCGACGCCTTCCAGCCTGAACTTCGTTGGGTCAGCAACCTGGGAGGCGCTCTCTGGGCGTGAGGTAACGACCAGCGTCTTTGAATCTGTAGATCAAGTCCGACATGTCTCACTCGCTCGTTTAGCAGAGGCAATAGTGATTGCACCCGCAACGGCAGATTTGATTGCACGTATTGCAGCAGGTCGTGCAGATGACCTTTTGACTAACGTCGTCTTGGCGAGTGAAGGACCCATCTTCATCGTCCCTGCAATGCATCCAGCGATGTGGTTTAACAAAGCCACCCAGGCGAATGTTGAGACCCTTCGGGCTCGTGGCTATTTCGTTATGGAGCCAGCAGAAGGAGCTCTCACTAGCGGAGATGTTGGTAAGGGGCGTTTTCCTGAAACCTCCGAAATTCTTGCTCAGTTGCATCAGAGCGTATTTCTTCCACAGGACCTCACCGGAAAGAAAGTTTTGATTTCTGCAGGTGGTACACGTGAAGCGATCGATCCCGTGAGATATATCGGAAATCGCTCAACCGGCAAGCAAGGGATTGCGATTGCAGAGGCGGCTCTAGCTCGCGGAGCTGATGTTTCACTCGTTATTGCAAATAGTTCGCTACCGACAAATCCGCGAATCAATCGAATCAATGTGGAATCTGTTAAAGAGCTCTCTTCGGCACTGGCGCAGAAATTCTCAGAGACTGATTACCTCTTCATGGCTGCTGCGGTATCTGATGCACGACCATCTTCAGTTGCGAACGAGAAGATCAAGAAGTCGCTCTTTACATCGATTGAACTTGTTGAGAATGAGGATGTTTTAGCCACCTTATGTGCAAATAAATTGCAACAAGTTATCGTCGCTTTTGCTGCCGAGACTGATTTAGATTCAGTTGAACTGGCGCAAGAGAAGATGGAGCGCAAGGGCGCTGATGTGATTTATCTCAATAATGTCTCCGGTGGAGCAATCTTTGGTGAGAGCGCAACATCTGGCTCGATCATCGATAAAAACGGTTTACTTGAAAGTTTCACCGATATTTCAAAGGAAAAATTGGCACACTCCCTTATCAATCAGGCAATCAAATACAGTAATAAGTTAGGCTAACCACATGTCAAAGCGCCTCTTCACATCAGAATCAGTAACAGAAGGTCATCCAGATAAGATTGCAGATCAAATTTCAGATGCGATCCTAGATTCACTTCTTACACAGGATCCATCCAGCCGTGTAGCAGTAGAAACGCTGATCACAACTGGTCAGGTTCACGTTGCCGGAGAGGTAACTACATCAGGTTATGCCGATGTGATGGGAATCGTCCGTGATACAGTCATCGGAATCGGTTATGACTCATCTGTTAAGGGCTTCGACGGTAATAGCTGTGGTGTCTCGATTTCAATCGGCCAGCAATCACCGGATATTGCACAAGGCGTTGATGACGCATTTGAGCACCGCGTTACATCTGCAAGCGATCCGCTAGATCTTCAAGGCGCTGGCGACCAGGGGCTTATGTTCGGTTACGCATGTGATGATACGAAGGAGCTCATGCCTCTTCCTATCTACCTTGCTCATCAGCTTTCACAGCAACTCTCTCTCGTTCGCAAGTCAGGTCAACTTCCATATCTTCGCCCTGATGGCAAGACTCAGGTAACGATTGAATATGATGGCGATCGCGCTGTTGCGCTCGATACCGTTGTCATCTCTAGCCAACATGCAGAAGAGGTTGACGTTGCGAAGCAGCTCACCCCAGAAATCATTAAGTACGTTATCGATCCAATCCTTGAGAAGATCGATCTTCCGCGTAAGGATCTTCGTACTTTGATCAACCCAACGGGGCGATTTGTTGTTGGTGGACCGATGGGAGATGCGGGCCTCACAGGTCGCAAGATCATTGTTGATACCTACGGCGGAATGGCTCGCCATGGTGGCGGTGCATTCTCAGGAAAAGATCCGTCGAAGGTAGACCGTTCAGCAGCGTATGCAATGCGTTGGGTAGCTAAGAACGTAGTAGCTGCTGGCCTTGCCCGTCGATGCGAGGTGCAGGTTGCCTATGCAATCGGTAAAGCACAACCTGTTGGCGTATTTGTTGAGACCTTTGGAACTGAGACAGTTGCGATTGCAAAGATTCAAGAGGCAGTGACAACTGTCTTTGATCTACGCCCTGCAGCAATCATTCGAGATCTCAACCTATTACGTCCTATCTATTCACAGACAGCTTCATATGGCCACTTCGGTCGTGAGCTACCTGACTTCTCTTGGGAGATGACAGATCGCGTTGCCGCTTTACAAGCAGCTGTTAAGTAATCAACGTTAAGGCTTGAGCTGCAATGGTTAAGTCTGTGGCAAAACTCAAGCTAAAGCGCGAGGTTATACAACCATCGCCTGTTGAACCGAGTGGCCCATTCACAGTTGCCGATGTGTGGGTTGATGCTTCGGTCTACCACCTAGATACACCCTTCTCATATGTGATCCCGGGCAATCTTTCGGCTGAAATTCATATCGGATCTCTCGTCTCGCTCCCGTTCCATGGTCGAGAGATCACCGGCATCGTTATTGAAATGCGCTCTCCCGATAGTTATTCAGGGCTAAAGAGAATCTCAAAGGTAATTGGAAAGATCCCACTGTTGACTGCGCCACTCATTGAACTCATCAAGAGCGCCGGAGCGCGTTATGCAGCTCATCCATTCGACCTTATCCGTTCAGCGATTCCTGATCGTATGGCGACCATTGAGAAAGATTTTCTCTACACCGAGCCAACTGTGGACTCAATCCAGAGGCAGATTCAGCAGCAATATCTCCAATTACCTCCATCTGAGTCGAGAGCAAACCTCATTGCGAAGAAGGTTCTATCGCTTAAAGGCGCTGGGGGAGTATTGGTGATTTTGCCGGATACTCAAGAGGTCAAGAATCTCTACGCTGCACTCAGAGCTCAATCAATTAACCCTGCAGTGTTAGATTCACAGTTATCAAAATCTGAATACTTTAAGAACTTTCTAGAAGTTCGCTTAGGCCAGAGAACGGTAGTCATTGGCACGCGCTCAGCAATCTTTGCCCCGGTGTCAAACCTTCGTTCAATTATTATCTACAACGAGGGCTCAGAGAATCTCTACGAGAGGCGTTCACCCGGTTGGAATGCGAGAGATATTGCTCTGATTCGTAGAGAACAGGAAACCCTCGATCTCTACTTCGTCGGATATTCACCGAGTTCTGAAGTATCGCGTTTTATCGACGAAGAGTGGGTTGAATTTAAGAGATCCCGAGCAAAGATGAAGGTTCTTACCTATCAACCGACCCATGGTGAGTTCCTTCCATCGAGAGCTTTGACCGTGATAAAGAAGGCCCTCCATAGTGGTCCGGTCCTAGCAATCGTTCCAAGTAAAGGTTATGCCCAAGCGATTCGTTGCGCTAAGTGTCGAACGATTTCTCGCTGTGAGTGCGGGGGAGCGCATATAAAGAGCGCTCACAACTCACCCATCACCTGTCATCACTGTGCGAAGATTTCACCTCAATGGCAATGTATATGGTGCAACCACATAGTTCCATCACTTCAATCTCGAGGGATTGAAAGACATAGCCATGAGCTTGGGCTTCTCCTGCCAGGAACCGCTATTCATCTTTCTTCTGCTGATCATCGCATTAACGAGATTGTCTCTAGTGGATTGATTATCTCTACTCCAGGCATGGCCCCAGCATCTCTCGATGGATATTCAGCGGTGGTTATCCTCGAGGGTAATAAATTCTTAGATCAGCCGGATATGAGGGCAGGTGAGAGAGTGCGCGAGATGTACTTTGCCCATGCAGCACTTGCTGCATCCGGTTCTCCAATTATCCTGGTTCAAGATGAAGGACATGCAATCGCAACCGCCCTTTCTACATGGAATCCGGTGATTGCGATACATCGAGATTTAGAGGAGCGAAAATCTCTCTCACTACCTCCTTATGTGCGTATAGCTCATCTCACGATGGAGAGTTCAGATATCACACGTTTAAGGAGCGCCCTCATAGCATCTAGAGATGAGGGAAGGCTTCCTTCATCAACGAAGATTCTTGGCCCTATTCCATCTGGAGAAAAAGCTTCTTTGATTCTCTCAGTTGATACAGGTGAGGGCGAAAGCCTCATTTCAACTGTCCATGAATTTATGAGAAGGCGTAGCGCTTCAAAGAAGGATTTGCCTTCACTTCGAATTGACCCGTATTCGCTCTCGCGTTAGATAGACTTAGCCCATGTCTATCAAGGAAATTCGTCACTTTGGCGATCCAGTTTTGGTGACTCCTGCGAGCGAGGTAATCGACTTCGATAAGGAGCTGCGAACGTTGGTCAAAGATCTCACTGAGACGATGCTCAATGCGCCTGGGGCTGGACTTGCCGCCCCTCAAATTGGGGTTCCTCTTCGTGTCTTTGTCTGGGATGTTGATGGCGAGCTTGGTCATCTCATCAATCCAACACTTGATCTCAGTAGTGAATTACAAGAGGGCGTTGAAGGGTGTCTGAGTTTTCCGGATCTTGTCTACCCAACTCCTCGCTCACTGCGGGCCGTTGCAAAGGGTTTCAATATGCACGGTGAACCTCTCGTCGTGGAAGGCACGGAACTACTCGCTCGCGCACTCCAGCACGAGACTGACCATCTCGATGGAATCCTCTTTATCGATCGTCTCTCGACCGAAGATCGCAAACTCGCTATGAAAGAGATCCGTGAATCTGAATGGTTCGGTATGGCGAGCGAGTTAGGTCTCAATCCCCAGATCAAGGTTTCACCACACGATCCATTTGGCCGAGGCCTGTAGTGCGCCTTGCCGTTGCAGCTTCACCAGAAGTTGCTCTTCCTACTCTCGAAACTTTACTAAAGAGTGAACATGAGTTGGTTCGAGTTATTTCACAGCCAGATCGTCCAGCAGGACGAGGAAAGACGCTCACGCCTACAGCAGTTTCTCAATGGGCACTTGCTCATGAAATCCCTTTAGCTCGCCCCGAGAATAAGGGTGAGATTGCATCCCACATTGCAGATGTAGATTGCGTGATCACTATTGGGTACGGCCTCTTGATACCTGAAGGAACGCTCTCGATTCCGCCATACGGTTTTCTCAACCTTCACTTCTCGCTCTTACCTCGATGGCGCGGTGCGGCGCCGGTCCAACGAGCGATCGAAGCGCAAGATGCGGTGACAGGTGTGACGGTCTTCAAGCTCGATGCAGGAATGGATACTGGTCCCATCTACACGGTTCATCGCTTTGCACTCGATAGCGACATCACAAGCGATGAACTCTTTATTGAACTGGGAGAGTTGGGCGTTGATGCTGTGCTCGAAACACTCGAAAAGATGTCTCAAGGAATAAAGCCAACTCCGCAGAGTAATGAAGGAGCTACCCGCGCTCTCAAACTCTCACGCGATGAAGCTCGGATAAATTGGAATCTCACCGCCGAGGAAATCAGCGCAAAGATCCGTGCATTCACATCTAACCCAGGTGCCTGGACCAACTTCCGCGGATCACCTATCAAGGTTGCTTCGCCGCACCTGTCGCAAGAGAAGATCAATCCTGGTGAAATTGCTGTGATTGCGAAGAGAGTTTTTATTGGAACAGCGACAGATGCGCTAGAGATTTCTCATATAACGCCGGTAGGTAAGGCCCAAATGGATGCATCAGCATGGGCCAATGGGGCACGATTAAGTGAAGGTGAGCTCTGTGAGTAGTTTCCCGCCTAAGAAATTCACCAAACCACGCCCAGATGCTCCTCGTTTGCTTGCCTATGACATTATCTCTGAGGTCAATCGACGAAACGGTTATTCCAATCTCTTATTGCCACAAGCGCTCTCAGCTTCGACTATGGATGAACGCGACCGAGGATTCACTACCGAGCTGGTCTACGGAACGATTCGGATGCAGGGTCTCTATGACTATATCTTCGCTCAGATCAGCGATCGCCAGTGGAGCCAGGTTGATGCCGATATCGTGGATCTCGCGCGAATGGGTGCGCATCAGATTTTCACCATGCGCACGCCACTCCATGCTGCAGTTTCTGCAACGGTAGATGTGGCACGTAAGCAACTGGGGGAGTCGAAGGGAAGTTTCGTCAACGCCCTCATGCGCAAGGCATCTGCCAAAGAGATGGATGAATGGCTTGAACCAGTCCGCGCTATGAGTGATCCCATCTCACGTTTGGCAATTGAATACTCGCACCCAGAATGGATTGTCTCTGCATATCTCGATCTACTGAAAGATGTTGATGCAGTTGAGGCAGAGTTGCGCTCCAATAACACGCCAGCTCTTCCTACGCTTGTATCGTGGCCGGGAGCATCAACGCAAGAGGAGCTGGTTGCGCTAGGTGCAACGGCAACTGAGTACTCACCATATGGAGCTCGTTTTAGTGGGGCACCAGGTTCACTCGAGATCATTCGCCATCGCAAGGCAGGCGTACAAGATGAAGGGTCGCAACTTGTTGCAGATATCTTTGCGAGAGCAACAGCGAGTGCTACAAGTACTCTCGATCTCTGCGCAGGTCCTGGCGGCAAGGCCGCACTTCTATCGCATATCTGTGAGGTTGATGGAAGAGACTTCGTGGCAAATGAAATCTCTGAACCGCGAGCAAAGTTGGTTAAGAATGTCATTGGCAAGTTCGGGGTCATTGTTGGTGATGGCCGTGAAATTGCTTCACACGGTCGAACATTTGATGCAATCCTTGCAGATGTTCCATGCACAGGTCTTGGCGCGCTAAGGCGCAGACCTGAGGTTCGCTGGCGTCGCACCATCAAGGATTTAGCACCACTCCTACAGCTTCAGCTAGAGCTGAGCAATGCGGCAATCTCTGTACTCAATCCAGGTGGCCACTTTGGCTATGCGACCTGCTCGCCTCACTTTGCTGAAACCACCGGTCAGGTGAAGCAGATTTTGAAGGAACATCCCGAGTTGGAGTTAGTTGATATATCTTCGCTCATACCTGATGGATTGTCGGATGGAACTCGTGCGGGTGCGCTCTCGCTCTGGGGCCATCTTCACCACACGGATTCAATGTTCCTAGCGATATTTAAGAAAGCGAATTAACCTTCTACGATGAGCCAAGATATTCGAATTACGCCGAGCATTCTTAATGCCGACTTCTCAAATCTTGCCGCAGAGATATCCAAGATTGCAGAAGTCTCGGATTTCATTCATCTCGATATTATGGACAATATCTTCGTTCCTAACTTCACCTTTGATTTCGATGCCGCATCGTCAATTATCGCTTCATCTCCAATACCAATCGATTCGCACCTCATGGTTGCCGAAGTAGATCAGATTGCGATTCAGTATGCAGAAGCTGGCAGCGCCAGCGTTACCTTTCATGTTGAGGCTGCAAAAGACATTCGAGGAACTGCGCGTGGTATTCGCGCCGCAGGAGCTCGCGCCTCAATCGCACTCAAGCCAGGAACAAATATTAAAGATTATGCTGATTATCTCGATGGCGTTGATATGGTCTTGATTATGACCGTAGAACCTGGCTTTGGTGGTCAATCCTTTATCGAGGCGATGCTTGAGAAGATTTCCATCACTAGAAAACTTATCGGGGATCGTCCAATCTGGCTTCAAGTCGATGGTGGCATATCACTTGAGACAATTGAGCGAGCAGCACAAGCAGGGGCAGATACTTTTGTAGCGGGAAGTGCTGTCTTTAAATCAGATGATCCTGCTGAGATGGTGACGCTACTTCGTAATAAGGCTAGGGGAGAATAGTGTCGTTATTAAAGTGGTTATTCGAATCAACAATCACCTTTGGAAGTAAATCAATTGCTGTGCGTGAGGTGATCGGTGGCTTGTTAGGTCTGACAAGTGCGATCCTCGGTGCGCGTCGTAAAGTTTCAGCTTGGCCAGTCGGAATTATTGGTGATGCTCTCCTCTTTACTGTCTTTCTAGGTGCGGTCTTCTCATTTGGTGATGCGAACCAACATGCAAATTTCTATGGTCAGGCAAGTAGAAATCTCCTCCTCATAATCGTCAGCGCTTATGGCTGGATACGTTGGTCCCACCACAAGCGTGACGGAATAGCCGGAGCATCGCCGGTACGGCCTCGTTGGACTTCTTCGCGTGAGAAGTTGATTCTCGTACCCGTAATTGTCGGATTCTTTCTCATCTCATCACAGATCTTTAAATCCCTCGGCGAGAGCGGTCAATGGTTATTCGTCGATACATGGATCTTCACTGGTACTGCTCTGGCAACATATGGAATGAGCCGAGGTTACGTCGAGTTCTGGCTCGTATGGATTGCTGTAGACCTCGTAGGAGTTCCATTTGCCTTCAAAAATGGCTATTACCCAACAGGCACTCTCTATGCAATCTACCTTCCCTTTGTAATCTGGGGCTTTATCTCATGGCTTCAAATCAGTAAATCCGAGAGCGCATCGCCTGCTCTCTAGTAGAATCTGCATATGAAGTCATTTGATTCTCTATGGGTTGAACTCGTAGCAAAGCTAGAGACTCGCTCAGAGGGGTCAGGAACTGTCGCGGCTGTTGAGTCTGGCGTTCACTCCATCGGTAAGAAGATTCTCGAAGAAGCTGGTGAGGTCTGGTTAGCCGCAGAACATGAGAGCGATGAGGCTCTCGCTGAAGAAATTAGCCAATTGATCTATCACCTACAAACTTTGATGCTGGCACGCGGCCTCACACCCGACGATATCTACCGTTACCTCTAAGAGAGCAGGCTTGCCCATGTTACGAATCGCCGTTCCCAATAAAGGCTCACTCGCAGATTCTTCTATCGCAATCCTTAAAGAAGCTGGCTATCGCCAACGTTCAGATTCGAGAGACCTTGTACTCACCGATAGTTCAAATGGAGTCGAGTTCTATTACTTACGACCACGAGATATTGCAATCTATGTAGGCTCAGGCGAGCTAGAAGCTGGAATTACGGGACGCGATCTTCTCATTGATTCAGCGGCAAGTGCGGAAGAGGTTCTTGCTCTCGATTTTGGTGGATCAACATTTCGATTCGCAGCACCTGTTGGGTCAGAGCTCTCAGTTGAAAGAATCTCTGGCAAGCGTGTTGCAACTGCCTATCCAGGACTCGTTGAAAACTATCTATCGCAGCGGGGAATTAGCGCATCTGTCGTTCGACTCGATGGCGCAGTCGAAAGTTCCGTCCGTCTTGGAGTAGCAGATCTCATCGCCGACGTTGTGAGCACTGGAAATACACTTCGCCAAGCAGGGTTAGAGGTCTTCGGAGATCCAATCCTCACATCTGAGGCGATACTCATTAAGCGAGAAGGCGCACAAGTTCCGGCAGGGCTCGACATTCTCATACGTCGACTACAGGGCGTTGTCACGGCGCGGCAATATGTACTTCTGGACTATGACGTTCCTAAGATTTCAGTGGAGAAGGCCTGCGCGATTACACCTGGCCTTGAATCGCCAACAATCTCTCCTTTACAGAAGGCAGATTGGGTAGCAGTGCGCGCAATGGTTCTCCGAACAGAGACCAATCGTTTGATGGATGAGCTGTGGGCACTTGGTGCACGAGGAATTCTCGTCACCGATATCCACGCCTGCCGCCTCTAACTACTTACGAGAGGCTCCAGCTTCTTCAACTTCTTCGCGAGTAATTCCAAGGAGATAGAGGACTGAATCTAGGTAAGGCGCAGTGAGAGAACTATCTGCTGCTGCTTTTACAGCTGGCTTTGCATTAAAGGCAATACCCAAACCAGCTGCCGCAATCATGTCGAGATCATTTGCGCCATCACCGATAGCAATAGTCTGCTCGAGAGTTACTCCTTCAAGAGCTGCGAAGTCACGAAGTGCTGTTGCCTTCGCTGCGCGATCGATGACATCACCAATAATCTTTCCGGTTAATTTCCCATCGATTATTTCGAGTGTATTTGCTCGGTAGTGAGTGATGCCAAGCTCTAACAAAATCGGTTCGATCACAGCAGTAAATCCGCCAGAGACAACTGCAACGCTATGGCCCAACTTCTTCAAAGTAGAAACAAGGGTACGAGCACCAGGTGTAAGTAGAATTTCCCCGCGCACTTCATCGATGACGCTCTCTGAAAGTCCTTCAAGTAGTGCCACACGAGCGCGTAGGCTAGCCTCAAAATCTAACTCGCCAGCCATAGCTCGATCGGTAATTGATTTAATCTCAGCCTCTTTACCGGCCTTTGCTCCTAAGAGTTCGATTACCTCTTGCTGGATGAGCGTGGAATCAACATCCATCACAACGAGTTTCTTCGCCCATCGCATAAGACCACCGGGTGAGACTGCGATATCGACAGAGTGAGAGTTTGCGACTTGAGCAAGGGTTGGTCGAATACAGTTTTGATCTACCTCAGAGACTACGAATTCAATAGCTGTCACTGGATAGCTAGCGGTGCGATGGATGCGCTCGATATTTCCACCGTGTTCTGCGATCTCAGATGCGATGGCGCTAATTGCCGCTGGATTGAGCGGGTTACCAAGTGCGACAACATGCATCAAGCCTGTCTTTGCTGCAATGGTTGAACCTTCTTGACTTTGAAAAGAGGTGGCGATATCAACGCCTAGTTTCTCCGCACAGAGATTGAGATCCTCATCGATTGCCTCGCGGTGGTCTGGATTGAGGGCGATGAGGACTGTCAGGATGACTCGATCTCGAGCAACGACTTGTTCAATATCGAGAACGGTCACGGCAAATGGTGAGAGCGTCTCAAAGAGAGCCTGAGTAATTCCGGGTGTATCTACGCCAGAGAGGAGAATTAACCCCGTAAATTGGCTCTTTTCGCTCGTCATAGGGGTCAGGTTAGTACGAATCACTCATCGGAGAGGTTATTTCTACCGAGGATTTCACTATGAAAGATATATCGTGCTCGCATGGCCGGAGAGTATGTATTAGAACTTCGCGACGTTTCTGTACGTCGCGGAGATCGCACGATCCTTGGTCCCTTAACTTTTGCAATTAAGCCCGGAGAGCGCTGGGTTGTTCTTGGTCCTAATGGGGCCGGTAAGTCGACTCTTCTTCAGATACTTGCGACTCGTTTCTTCCCAACGACTGGATCAGTTCATCTATTAGATAAAGAGATGGGCAAGGTCGATCTCGCTGAGTTGAGAACTAGGATCGGAATCTGCGGCGCACTTATCTCTGAAGTTATTCCAGAGAGCGAAGTCGTTCGCGATGTTGTGCTCACCGCAGCTTACGCAATCTTAGGTCGCTGGAATGAAGCCTATGATCTATGGGATGAGTCCCGTGCAGTCGCCTTGCTGACAACATTTGGTGTTCGCGATCTCGCTGATCGGAGCTATGGCACCCTTAGTGAAGGTGAACGCAAGCGTGTTCAGATTTCACGAGCGCTGATGGCAGATCCTGAACTTTTACTACTCGATGAACCGGCCTCTGGCTTAGACCTTGGTGGACGCGAAGATCTATTGCGCCGCTTCTCGGTTTTCGCAAGTGATCCAATGGCACCGGCATCGCTTCTCGTCACGCACCATATCGAGGAAATTCCTGCGGGAACGACTCATGCGCTTATTCTCAAAGATGGTCAGGTGGCTATATCCGGGCCCGTTGCCGAGGTCATCACAAGTCAACATATCTCTGCAATCTTCGAACTTCCCATCACGGTCGTTCATGAGGGCGAGAGATTCTTCGCTCGTTCCATTTAAATGTTCTTCTCGCTCGACGAGATAGATCAATCGTGGCACCCTCTCTTCTCAGAACACTCTGCCTCAATCAATGAAATTCTTCAATCGGTAGGTCTAGAGATCACGCCGCCGCGATCGGAGATATTTAGAGCTTTTAGAACTCCCATTGATGAAGTCAAAGTACTCATTCTTGGACAAGATCCTTACCCTGGTGTTGGAGTCGCAGATGGCCTCGCCTTCTCTTCCTACCCTGGCAACTCAATACCAGCCTCGCTTCGAAACATCTTTAAGGAGTATTCGGCAGATCTCAATCTTCCAACCCCTATAAGTCCCGACCTCACACTATGGAGCGAGAGGGGAGTGCTACTCCTTAATCGAACACTGACTACTACGGTAGGTGAGCGAAATATCCATGCATCAAAAGGTTGGAGCGCCCTGACTGAGGCCGTCGCTAAGGAGTTAGCGAATAGAGAAGTTGTAGCAATTTTGTGGGGCAATAGCGCAAGAGGATTCGCTCCTCTATTCAATAACGTCATCGAATCTGTTCATCCAAGTCCGCTTTCAGCCAGAAATGGCTTCTTTGGATCTAAACCATTTACTCGAGCAAATTCACTCTTATCCAGCAGAGGAATATCACCGGTCAACTGGCAATTGTAGAAAGAAGAACGCCCCCGGAGATTTCTCCTCGGGGGCGTTCTTCTTTTTTATTACTAGAGTGTTAGCCGATCCATGAATCAATTGGTGACTGCAGGAAGAAGATAACAAAGAGGCCAGATACTAAGAGAAGTAGTGGATGGATCTCCTTGCGACGTCCCTGTAGAGCGCGGATGATCACGTGTGTGATGAACCCTGCACCGATACCAACTGAGATGTTGTATGTGAATGGCATCAAGATGATTGTAAGGAATGCAGGGATGGCAATTCCATAATCAGACCAATCGATTCCGCTGATCTGAGTCATCATCAAGAATCCAACAATGATGAGAGCAGGTGTTGCTGCCTCATAAGGAATCATTGCAACAGCTGGAGCGAAGAGAGTTGTGAGCAAGAAGCAGAGACCAGTAACGACTGATGCAAGTCCTGTACGTGCGCCTTCCCCGACACCTGAAGCAGATTCGATATAGCTTGTGTTAGATGAGATGCTCGCTGCGCCACCTGCGACTGCAGCAAGTGAGTCAACGAGGAGAATCTGCTCGTTGTAAGGAATGTTTCCATCCTTATCGATGAGTCCAGCTTCATGTCCGATCGCTGTGACAGTTCCGACTGTGTCGAAGAAGTCAGAGAGAAGAAGTGTGAAGACGAGAAGAACTGCCGCAATAAGGCTGATCTCCTTAAAGCCACCGAAGAGGCTGAAGTGGCCTAGTAGGCCGAAATCTGGTGTCTGTACCCACTTTGTAGGAACAGCAGGAACGTTGAGTGACCATCCCTTTGGATTGATGTAATCGCCGGAAGGAATAATGAAGCCCTTGTACTCTGCAGGCAACTTATTTGTTCCGTTCGTCATAAATTCAACGCCACCCTTGGCAATGAATCCAGCATGGATCTTAAATGCCTTCTCTGCAATAACTGCGAGAATCGTTGCGACAGCGATACCGATAAGGAGTGCGCCCTTAGTCTTCTTCACCATGAGAGCAATCATCAAGAAGAGACCGATTGCAAAGATAATGATTGGCCAACCTACGAGAGTTCCATCTGCTCCAAGAGTTACCGGAACTGGACCTGCGCCTGTACGACGAACGAAGCCAGAGTCAACGAGGCCGATAAGAGCGATAAAGAGGCCGATACCAACAGAGATTGCGATCTTGAGCTGACCAGGAACTGCCTTGAAGACAGCTGTACGGAAGCCTGTAAGAACGAGAACTGTGATGATCAAGCCTTCAAGAACAATGAGTCCCATTGCATCTGGCCATGACATCTGCTTTGCAATGACTACTGCAACGAATGTATTGAGGCCGAGACCTGTAGCAAGTGCGAGTGGGTAGCGACCGACTACGCCCATAAGTATTGTGAGAATTCCAGCTACGAGGGCTGTTGCAGCTGCAATCATCGCGATGTGAGGAGTCTTGCCTCCACCGATGAAATTGCCGTACTTATCTGGCGTGTAACCAATGATGAGTGGGTTGAGGACCACGATGTATGCCATGGTAAAGAATGTGACGAGACCACCACGAACTTCACGACCTACAGTGGATCCACGTTCAGATATCTTGAAGAAACTATCGAGCATGGTTGACCTTCCTGATTTTGTTGACGGGGGTGTTTGCGACCCCGTGTGAAATGACGGCTCACAGACCGTGGGAATGCCTTAGTTTAAGAGAGGCTCTTATTACCGACTGGTCAGACGCGCCACGATCCCTAGGGAAATCGCAATCGATTCCCCAATCAGGAGGGCGAAGAGAAGGGTTCCTACGCCTACCGTTCCGCCCATCAGGCGGCCCACGATAAGAACGGTGAGTTCAATTCCGAGGCGAACGCGACCAACGCGAATCCCCGTTGCCTGGTGAATTCCAGTCATCGCGCCATCACGTGGGCCAGGACCAAGACCACAGGTGATGTAGAGAGATGAGCCGATTCCTACAAGGATGATTCCGAGAAGATCAAAGGAGACGCCCATCGCAAGAGAGTGCTGTAGAGGAAAGATTGAGATTCCAACTTGAATAAAGGTAGCGATCAACAAGATATTTGAGAGAGTTCCGAATCCTGGCTTTTCCTTCAATGGAATCCAGATCAGTAAGACTGCAACTGAGATTAAGAATGTTGAGACCCCCAGCGGGAAACCAGTCTTGAGTGATAGACCTTGCGCAAAGACTGTCCACGGCGCATTTCCTACATTGCCTTGAACAAGTAAAGAATCACCAAGGCCAAATATTGCAAGTCCGAAGAAGAGAATCGCAACTCGAGCGGGCGAGAGTTGCCAACGATGTTCAGCCCTCCATGGTGTGGGCGGAATAGTCTTATGAGGCGCGATAAATTTCATGAGAGAACGCATCGCAGGAGTCTATAGTGTGGCCATGTTTATCGGGCTTGGCACGGTTATCAATCTTGTAGCAATTATCGTTGGTTCTACTATCGGAATCGCAGTCGGGCATCGCCTACGCAAAGATTCTCAGATCTCGATAACAGATGTTCTCGGCTTGATCACCTTGTTAGGCGCAACATCGGCACTTATTCCACTCTGGTCGAGAGATTTCACATCAGCACTTCCTCAAGGTGCGCCACTTCTAGTAATTCTTCTGACGATGCTCTTAGGTGGCTTTCTCGGTACCGCCCTCAAACTGGAGAGTCGATTAGATAACTTTGGCGAAGGTCTACGTAGGAAGTTCAAAGCATCCGAAGAGAGCCCCTTTGTTGAAGGGTTTGTTACCGCCTCACTTCTCTTCTTGATTGGGCCACTTGCCATCCTTGGAAGTATTAGCGATGGAGCTTCACAAGGCATCGATCAATTGCTCCTTAAATCATCACTCGACTTCTTTGCCGCGATGGCATTTGCCTCCACCTTGGGTTGGGGAGTGGCCGCATCGATTATTCCGCTCGGTATCTATCAAGGAGCCTGGACGGTGGTGGGATGGATAGCCGGAAATGTTCTGGAGCAGTACCAGATAGATGCGATGACAATCTGTGGCGGGCTGATGTTGGTGGGTATTGGTCTGCGGCTACTCGATATCAAGAAGATTGCAGTGGGGAATTTACTGCCCGCTCTATTCTTAGCGCCGCTTATCGCAACCCTGGTGCATTCCTTCTAAATTACTTCTCACCAAATGGCAGTGGGTCGCTAGAAATATGTCCTGCCCTTGATGCGCGTGCGGTAACCCTTCGCATATGGTGGCGTCGACATAGAACTTCATAGGCAACTTCATCGCTCTTACCAACATCTCCGACCACAACTTGTTCGCCCTCTGTGACCATCTTTCCATTGACGGTACGAGCATTGTGAGTAGCTCGAGAGCCACACCAACAGAGCGCTTCTACCTGAAGTGTGTTCACTCGATCGGCTAATTCAACGAGGCGAGCAGAGCCGGGAAAGAGTTTCGTTCTAAAGTCGGCGAGAATTCCAAAGGCATAGACATCGATACCTAAACCATCGACTATGCGTGCTAATCCATCAATCTGATCTGGTTCGTAGAATTGCGCCTCATCGCAGATGATGTAATCAATGCGTTCGCCCATCGATAATTTATCGACGACTAATTTATGAATATCGAAGCCAGGAATCACCTCAATTGCAGGACTCTGAAGACCCAGGCGAGAAGAGATAACGCCAGAACCAGCACGGTCATGGCTTGTGAAGATCAATCCTCCGCGTCCGCGACTCTGATGATTATGCGCAGTCTGTAGCGCAAGGGTCGACTTGCCGCTATCCATCGTTCCGCAGTAGTAGATCAATTCAGCCATGGTGACATCCTGCCATGAGCTTTTGAGAAATTCCTTACTTTGAAGCGAAGACACCAAGCGAAAGCAAAGTGCTGAGTAGTTGTGGTTTCGCTTTCTTCGAGGCAAGAACGCTGATATGAGATGCATCTCGATATACAACGACTCCATTTATTACAGCGGGACAATTAGCCGCACAGAACCACGGTGTTGGATTGATTTGCTGCCAGCCGGGAGAGAAGATCGCCTCAGATGGCTCGGTGGCATTGCATTTATCTAAGCGGCCAGCGGCGATACAACTTGGTATATCTCGCAGAGGATGAGGAGTATCGGAGATATAGATAATGTGCTTTGAGGATCCTTCAAGGGCAGCAAATGTCTTCGCCTCACCTTCACGCCACCACTCTGCTCGAGATGCATATCCTGATGGCATCTCAAAGTGCTGCATTCCGCTGACAATTACAGCCATAGGTTTGATTGATTTGATCCGAGCAATTGCATTATTGCGCCAGGCGGTGCAATCAGCATTCTTGTAAGCCCCTGTCTCAACTTTAAGAACGGCAGGACCCGGACAAGCGGACTTGGTGAGTGAGATTAGCGTGAAGTTCTTCTCGTAGGCCAACTCTTCGAGGACCGGCATCCATTGAGCTGCGTGTGAATCGCCGAAGAGAACAATCTTGGTCGGACTATCTGGACCATATGAACACTTGCCTGAAACAGTTTCACCATTATTTACATGGCAATCATCGAGATAGACCTGAGGTTTCGCCATGATTTCTTGAAGCGAATAGCTCTCGCCAGAGCTCAAGGTGATCGTGTTGTTGGCACTCGCTGTAATCGCAAGACCAGTACCAGTTGCTATGAGTGATGCAATTACCGCACCAGAAATAATCTTTCGTGGCGATAGTGATATGTGGCGAAGTGGTTGTTCGATAAAGCGATGAGTAAGGTCAGCTAGAAGCAAGGTTGCAAGTATTGCAATAGCTCGCTCGTAGATATGCAGACCACGGCCGAGATAGACCATAGGAATAACGAGAAGCGGCCAATGCCAGAGATAGAGCGGGTAAGAGATTTCACCCAGCCATTGGATCAATCGAAGATTGCTGAGGAAATTGAGAATCTTCGGCCATGAAGCAATAGATGCGATAGCGGCTGCAGTTCCAATTACTGGCGCGATAGCAGCAATGCCTGGGAAGGCAGTTTTATCTGTATAGAAGAATGTGCCATAACTAATCAGAGCAAGTGCTGCCCAAGGATAGAAAGTTGAGAGGCGATATTTCTTTGGAATCGCGAGCAGAAGCGCACCGACTCCTAACTCCCAGGCACGCGTAGGCAATGAATAAAAAGCCCAGATAGGTGAATGGGAGGTGAGATAGAGACTAAAGAGAAATGAGAAGAGCGAGATACCGGCGATGCTCTGAAAGAGTCGACGTCGACCACCTAATTTGAACGCGATGAGAACTATTACTGGCCAGAAGAGATAGAACTGCTCTTCGACTGCAAGAGACCAGAAGTGGATGACTACTGGTGGGATTGCATTGAGATTCTGATAATCCATCTGCCAGAAAGCGAAGAGGAAGTTGGATACATAAACCGCCGCTGCGAAAATATCTTTTCCCAATTCGCTACGCATGGTGCCTGGATAGAGGAGCCAAGAGACAGCAGCTGTCACCATCAGAATTGAGAAAGATGTTGGAAGCAATCTCTTGATGCGTCGAAGATAGAAGGCCTTGAAATTAAGTGAGCCTTTATCCTCGATTTCGCGAAGGATAAGTCCTGTTATGAGATATCCAGAGATAACGTAGAAGATGTCTACACCAATGTAACCGCCACCTACAAGGTTTGCATGAAATAGCAGTACGAGGATTGCGGCAAGTGCACGGAGCGCCTGAATGTGAGGGATGCGCATTTATCCAGCGACAATCGAACGGATAGTGATCTCTGGATACTTCTCAAGTATGCGTTCACGACCCTTGAGGAAGGAGATTTCATAGAGAACTACAACTTCAGATATTGATGCGCCGAGTTCGTAAATCAATTCGATTGCAGCTAAGAGGGTTCCGCCCGTAGCTAAGACATCGTCAACGATCAGAACTGAATCACTTGGTTGGACTGCATCGATATGGGCCTCTATGACATCAACGCCATATTCAAGACCGTAACTCTTCGAAATTGTTGTATGGGGGAGTTTTCCTGCCTTGCGAAAGGGCACAAATCCCCGTGATGAGTGGGAAGCTATTGCTGCTCCGAGAATGAAACCTCTAGCTTCGATACCTACAACCTGTGAATATTGTTGAGTATCACCTGCAAGCTCGGATGTGACGAGAGCAAAGGCTTGGGGATTTGCAAGAAGTGGAGTTATATCTTTAAAGAGAATTCCCGATTGTGGAAAATCGGGGATATCTCGTACCAATGCGAGAGCCTGTTGAAGTTGCATACAGCGCTCCATTTCGACTGCTCAATGGCTAACCAGTGAGCAACTCTTGTGTCCGAAAGGGGACTTGAACCCCTAATCCCTTGCGAGAACTAGCACCTCAAGCTAGCGCGTCTGCCAATTCCGCCACCCGGACGAGTGTCCCCGCCACGAATTAGAGAAGCCTACGTGATGGGGTTGAATTACCTGCCGAAGGATAGCAATGCTCTGCCTCACACGCAAAATAGCCCTTGATAGTAGAGAATGGAGCCATGAGCAACGACTTTGCAACGCTAGAAGAAGAGACCATCTCAATCTGCCAGGACTTGATCCGAATTCCTTCTGTGAATTTTGGTGAAGGCAAGGGCGATGAGAAGGCGGTAGCTGAATATGTCGTCGCATCTCTTGCAGAGGTCGGGATCTCAGCGAAGATTTATGAATCAGCTCCCAATCGCTGCAATGTCATTGCCAAAATCGAAGGTGCAGATCCATCTCGTCCAGGTCTTGTTGTTCATGGCCATATCGATGTTGTTCCTGCAAATGCCGATGACTGGAGCGTCGATCCCTTTGCTGCAGTGATCAAAGATGGAATGATCTGGGGTCGCGGCGCAGTTGATATGAAGAACGTTGACGCGATGCTACTTGCAATCGTTCGTCGCTGGGCGCGTTCTGGCTATAAGCCGCCTCGCAATATCGTTCTCGCCTTCTTTGCAGATGAAGAGGCTGGAAGCAGCTACGGCTCTCGATATATGACAGCCAATCACCCAGAAGTCTTCGCTGGATGCACAGAGGCAATCTCTGAGGTTGGTGGATTCTCTGTCACCGTAGGAGATGGAAAACGTCTCTACTTTGTAGAAGCTGCACAAAAAGGTATTCACTGGATGAAGCTCACAGCCGATGGTCGCGCTGGCCACGGTTCGATGATGAATGATGAGAATGCTCTCACAGCACTTTCCGAAGCTGTTGCAAAGATCGGTAAGTATGAGTGGCCTCAGCGTTATACAAAGACAGTAAAACTACTCTTTAAAAGAATCGCTGAAGCAACAGGAAAGCCTTACGACGAAAACGATTTGCGACCACTTCTCAAAGAGATTGGTCCCACTGCTCGAATGATTGGCGCCACTCTTCAGAACACCGCAAATCCAACGATTCTTGAGGCTGGCTATAAAGCAAACGTTATCCCAGGAAGTGCCAGTGCAACTATTGATGGTCGTTTTCTTCCAGGATATGAAGAGGAACTCAATGCAACCATTCGCACGATTGTTGGCCCAGATATCCGTATTGAGACTCTGACTCATGACATCGCTCTCGAAGTTGAATTCGGCGGACCGCTCGTTGATGCAATGTGCGCTGCAATTGTTCGCGAAGATCCGGAGGGTATTCCTGTTCCATACACAATGAGCGGTGGTACTGATAACAAGGCTCTCTCCGAGCTTGGAATTATCGGCTATGGCTTTAGTCCACTGATGCTTCCGGCAGATCTTGACTTCATGGCGCTCTTCCATGGCGTTGATGAGCGAGTACCAATCAATGGTTTGAAATTCGGCGTTAAGGTATTAAACGACTTCCTAGAAAACTGCTGAGACCTCATCTAAAACTTCGCGGATAGTGTGGGGGAGAGTGATCTCCTCAGATTTAAGTATTCCGCGAAGTTGCGCACCTGTCCTTGCTCCAACAATCGATGATGTAACAAGCGGATTGTCGCGAACCCATGCGATTGCAACCTCGAGCGGCGCAAAGCCAAGTCCTTCTGCAGCAACCGAAACAGCCTCGACGATTCTTCCTGCGCGATCATTCATATATGGCTCAACATGGCGCATGAAGTGCGGAGCTGCGGCGCGAGAATCACTGGGGATACCGTTGCGATATTTTCCTGTCAGTACGCCTCTTGCAAGCGGCGCCCAAGCAAGGAAACCAACGCTGAGGTCATCCACACAGGGAAGGATTTCATTCTCGACTTCTCGATTGAGAAGTGAGTACTCGTTTTGAAGTGAAACGATCGGCGCCTTCATTCCATGGAGCTCTTGAAGAGTGATTGCTCTAGAACTCTGCCACCCAGAGAAGTTTGATATGCCTATATATCGAGCCTTGCCCGAGGCGTATGCGTAATCAAGGGCTGAGAGAGTATCTTCGAGTGGATTATTTGCATCCCAGCCGTGAAGCTGCCAGAGATCCACATGATCAGTGCCAAGACGTGTCAACGACTTATCGAGTTCGGCAATCAGCGATTGACGAGAATTATTAACAACTTTCTCACCGTTAATCAGTTGAATGCCAGCCTTAGTAGCAATTACAACTTCATCTCGCTCGAAGAGCGTTCCAATCATGCCGCCGATTACTCGCTCTGAATCCCCATCCCCATAAATGGGTGAAGTATCGAGAAAGTTTCCACCCGCTTCGATATATGCCCGACATTGGTCGGCTGCTTCATGGGTATCGGTATCGCGCCCCCAGGTCATCGTTCCAAGACCTAATCGCGAGAGTGTTAATCCACTTTTTCCCGCTCGGCGCATTTCCATGAGCGCGACCTTAGCAAGACTCCATAGCAATAACTCGCTAACCTAGGCGCTGAGCGTGTTGACCAATGAATAAAAGGAGTTCCATGAGTACATACATTTTCCTCCGCCATGGACATTCTGCTGCCAATAAGGAGGGCCTACTTACCGGACAGCTCCCAGGAATTTGTCTCTCACCAGTTGGTCGTAAGCAAGCAGATCAACTGATTAGCCGCATCGGCAAAGGAATAATCGACCGCGTACACCTCAGTCCTATTGAACGTTGCCAACTGACGATTAATCCCTGGCTGCAATCTCCTCATTCAAAGAGCATCACTTCACTTGAAATCAATGATGGTTTTTCGGAGATTAATTTTGGTGAATGGAGCGGGAAGAAATTATCGACTCTTCGCAGAAACCCATTATGGAAGAGCGTACAAGAGAGTCCATCACAAGTGACTTTCCCTGGGGGAGAGTCATTTAAGAAAGCCCAGAAGCGAGCAGTAGTATCTCTTCAAGAAATTCGATCCATCCGCGGAGAGAAAGTACATCTCATAGTTTCCCACTCGGATACGATCAAATTAGTCGTGGCACATCTACTTGGAATGAAGTTGGATGAATTCCAAAAGCTAGAGATAGCGCCGGCATCCTTCACCGTCTTCTCGGGCGATTCAAAGAAGCTTTCTCTTGTGACAATCAACAACTCTGGAAACCTCAAAGAGATTCTTGGCTAAGTATGCTCCGGACATTTAAAGATATTTCGCGTTTCACAGTTGGCACATTAGGTCAACCAGGTGATCGCACATTTTTTCTACAGATTCGAGCATCGAGCGCGCTTATTTCGACTTCAATTGAGAAATCACAAGTGACTGCCATCTCAGAACGTCTGCGTTACATGCTCAAGGAGATTCGTGTTGCACACCCCATCTCACCGAAACCATCTCTTACACGCGATTCACTTCCCTTAGAAACACCGGTTATGGATGAATTTCGCGTTGGATCTATCGCGATTTTCTACGATGAAGAGAGTGAGATGATTCAAATTGATCTACGCGAACTCAATCTCAATGATGAGGACGACGATGAGGATGAGTTCCCAATTCTCGATGATGTAGAGATCATCCGAATCTATATAACCCCTACACAGGCAAATATTTTTCAAGATAGAGCTGAACTTGTTATCGCTGCCGGACGCCAACCTTGTCCATTCTGCGCACTTCCTATAGATCCTCAAGGGCACCTCTGCGCACGGGCTAATGGGTATAGAAGATGAAAATTCTTGAAGTAGGTGAGATCACCGTCGAAGGTCGACTTGTTGATGCAAGCAATGCAACGCTCTTTGTCGAGATTTCAGATGGAAGCACCAATGTAAAGGCGATTTATAAGCCTGTGGCGGGAGAAAGGCCTCTCTGGGACTTTCCTGACGGCAACCTTGCCTCGCGTGAACGCGCTGCATATCTCATTGATCAAGCCCTTGGCTTCAATCACATCCCTCTCACAATCTTGCGAGATGGCCCATTCGGTTTTGGAATGGTACAGCGATGGATCGATGTCGATGAAGAGATCGATCTAGAGCTCCATTTCCGCAAAGATGATCCACAATTACGTGAAGTCGCCCTACTTGATGCTGTCATCAACAATACTGATCGAAAGATTGGTCACCTTCTGCCCGATAGAGATGGTCACCTCTATGTCTGCGATCATGGAGTGACTTTCCATATCGATGACAAGTTGCGTACCGTCTTATGGCAATGGGCAGGCGAGAAAATCAATCAGATGGAGATTAATGCGCTAGAGAATCTCTTGGTGTTGATTAATGGCGATGACCTCGACGAACTCAAATCTTTGCTCACTGAAGATGAGATTGCTGCACTCATTCTTCGAATCAATCGCCTCATAGAGATGAAAACTTTCCCTGAGCCAAATCCAGAGTGGCCTCATATCCCATGGCCACCGTTCTAGAGGTTACCCTTCTCCAATGAACTCATGGGCAAGCGTTGCAATTCCTCCTCTGGATAAGCGATTTTCAACTCCGCCACTCTCACTTTGGGATACGGCACGTGCGGGTTCATATCCTTTGCCGGATAAGGATCTCTACAGAATTTATGTCTGCGGAATTACTCCATATGACGCCACACATTTAGGTCATGCCGCTACCTACCTCACCTTTGATCTTGCTCATCGCTATCTTCGAGCACGTGGGGCAGAGGTGCGATTTGTTCAGAACATTACCGATATTGACGATCCACTTTTGGAACGCGCACTTCGAGATAATGTGGATTGGCGTGAATTAGCGCAATCCCAAATTGCTCTCTTTAGAGGAGATATGGTCAATCTCCATATTCTTCCTCCCGATCACTACATCGGAGTAGTCGAGGCGATGGAACTAGTAATTCAATCAATTACTACTTTGGCTTCACGTTCTAGTACCTACGAGGTCGATAAAGATCTCTATTTCTCTGTTCATGCAGATTCTGATTTCGGATCACGCTCTCACCTATCTCAAGAGAAGATGCTTGAGATATTTGCTGAACGTGGCGGAGATCCAACGAGAATTGGTAAGAGAGATCCACTTGATGCGCTGCTTTGGCTTGGACATCGCGAGGGAGAGCCATCATGGCCGAGTCCATTCGGTGAAGGCCGTCCCGGCTGGCATATCGAGTGCTGTGCTATTGCTCTGCATTACCTCGAGCCAGAAACTTCAAGTGATACATCCATTGATATCCAAGGTGGTGGAAGCGATTTAATCTTCCCTCACCATGAGATGTCAGCTGCGCAAGGAAAAATTTTGCAAGGTCGCGAGTTTGCATCTCATTATGTTCACTCAGGGATGATCGGTCTCGAGGGAGTGAAGATGAGCAAGTCGCTCGGTAATCTCGTCTTTGTTTCGAAGTTAGTTTCAAGCGGAGTAGATCCGATGGCTATTCGTTGGGCACTGATGGAGAGCCACTACTCAACAGATCGCTCGTGGAGCGATAGCGGCCTCCTGAAAGCATCAGAATGGATAATTCGACTTCGCCGTGCGCTCTCTATGATGGAGACAGCTCCAACAGATGGTGTGATCGCTTCGATTATTTCGGCGCAAGCAGATAATCTCGACACCCCGAAATCACTTCAATTGATTAAAGAGTGGGTACTTGCAAGTGAACTCGGCGCAGAAGGTGGTTCACCTGGTGAACTCTCACGTGCACTTGATGCAATCTTAGGTCTAGCGCTCTAACTATCGTTGCTGTTGTTTTGACGTCGCAAGAACCGTTCAACTTCGCGCGCCAACTCTTCACCGCTATCTTCAGAGATTTCACCTGCATCTTTCGACTCTTCAAGAGTCTTGATGTACTCCTCGATATCGGAATCTTCTTTCACCATCTCTGTAACAGACTCTTCCCACTTACGAGCCAGTTGTGGGAGTTCACCTTGTGGAAGGTTAATCTCGAGAAAATCTTCCAGCCCATTTACTAGGGCGAGAGTTGCCTTCGGCGATGGACTGGCATTTGCATAGTGGGGGACAGCTGCCCAAAGAGCAACGGCATCAATCCCGCGACGTACACATCCATCCTGAATCACCGCCAGAATTCCTGTTGGTCCTTCATATCTACTCACTTCGACGCCAAGACGTTGCGCAATATCTGGATGCGCACCGGTACCAGATACTGGAATCGCGCGAGTATGAGGAGTATCTGCCAGCATCGATCCGAGAGTGATAATGAGTTCGACCTCTAAATCGTCGGCAAGATGGAGAAGCTCAGAGGCGAATGTTCGCCAGCGCATAGAGGGTTCAACTCCTCGCACAAGAACGAAATCTCGCTCGCCCTCAGGATTCTTGACGCCAAATATCTGAACTCCCGGCCATGTCAGGCTTCGAATCATCGAGCCATCTACGAATATCAAAGGTCGATTAACCTGAAAATCGAAGTAATCTTCAGAGTCAACTTCAGCGATGAGAGCAGGTTGGGATTCTTCTAAAGAGATATCTCCGCTAAGCGTGGAGAGCAGATGGTTGATAACCCCTGTCGCAGCCTCTCCGGCATCGCTCCAGCCACCAAAGGCGACAACCATGATCGGTGAGCGCAGACTTGGAATCTCATGAATCTCCACGAGCGACACCTTACGGTAACCTCCTCTCCGTGACGAGTTCGCAGCAACACCAACGCAAACGCGATGGACTCCTTCGCGCAACGATGCGCTCTCGCGTGATCATCGCTGATGGCGCCATGGGAACAATGCTCCAGGCGGCTAATCCCTCTTTAGAAGATTTCCAGAGCCATGAGGGCTGCAACGAGATTCTCAACGTTACCCGTCCCGATATCGTCCGCTCAGTTCACGATGCATATCTCTCTGTGGGAGTAGATGCGATTGAAACAAATACCTTCGGTGCTAACTGGGCAAATCTGGCGGAATATGGCATTGAAGATCGAATCTATGAGTTGGCCTTTGCCGGAGCCGAGATTGCTCGTCAAGCAGCTGATGCCTATTCGACACCTGGTAAACCACGCTTCGTACTTGGTTCACTTGGTCCAGGTACAAAGTTGCCCACACTTGGCCATACGACCTACGCCCATCTTAAGGATGCATATCGGATTGCATCGCAAGGATTGGTCGATGCCGGAGTCGACGCTCTCCTCATCGAGACATCTCAAGATTTGCTTCAAGCAAAGGCTGCTGTAAACGGTGCACGAGAAGTACTAGATTCTCTCGATCGTGATGTCATTCTTATTGCACAGGTGACTGTTGAAACAACAGGAACAATGCTCCTTGGATCTGAAATCGGAGCGGCGCTTAATGCACTTGAACCGCTTGATATCGATCTCATTGGTCTTAATTGCGCCACGGGTCCCGCTGAAATGTCTGAACACCTTCGCTACTTGGCCAAGAATTCGAAGGTGGCAATCTCAGTTATGCCTAATGCAGGACTACCCATCCTCGGACCCAATGGTGCAAGCTATCCACTTGCACCAAGCGAATTAGCGGATGCGCTCAATACCTTCGTCGATGATTATGGTCTCTCTCTTATTGGTGGTTGTTGTGGAACAACTCCTGAGCATCTGGCAGCAGTCGTAGCTCGTATTTCAAATCGCGCGCCGAAGGTTCGTTCTCTTGTAAGCGAACCAGGAGTCTCTTCTCTCTATCAGTACGTACCGTTGAAACAAGATCTCACTTATCTCGCAATTGGTGAGCGCACGAATGCAAATGGTTCCAAGGCATTTCGCGAAGCGCTCGTAGCCGAAGATTGGCAGAGCTGCGTAGAGATCGCTCGAGACCAAATTCGCGACGGTGCTCATATTCTTGATCTGAGCGTTGATTACGTCGGCCGTGATGGCGCACGCGATATGCGCGAAATCGCATCGCGCTTTGCAACTGCTTCAACACTTCCCATCATGCTCGATTCAACTGAACCCCTCGTACTTCAAGCTGGTCTTGAAACTCTCGGTGGTCGCTGTGTTATCAATTCAGTTAACTATGAAGATGGCGATGGAGCTAATTCACGCTTTGCTCGCATCATGCCGCTTATCAAAGAGCATGGTTCAGCCGTAGTTGCACTGACTATTGATGAAGAAGGCCAAGCTCGAACTGCAGAGTGGAAAGTACGAGTCGCAAAGCGTCTCATCGAAGATCTCACAGGGAATTGGGGGATAGCAGTCGGTGACATCATGATCGATACTCTCACCTTCCCCATTGCAACCGGCCAGGAAGAGACTCGTCGCGATGGTCTAGAGACAATCAGCGCGATTAAGACTCTTAAGGAGCTCTACCCGGCTGTTCAGACAACGCTTGGCGTCAGTAACGTTTCATTTGGTCTCAATCCTGCTGCTCGCGTTGTTCTTAACTCAGTCTTCCTCCATGAATGTGCACAAGTAGGTCTGACTTCTGCAATTGTTCACCCTTCAAAGATCATGCCGATTGCACGCATTGAACCGCGTCAGCTTGAGGTTGCACTTGACTTGATTTATGACCGTCGCACATTTGATGGAGATCAATGCACCTACGATCCGCTGTCGGAGTTCCTCCAACTCTTTGAAGGCGTGGAGCTAACTGCATCTCGACTTACTCGTGCTGCAGAACTTGCCGCTCTTCCCTTAGAGGAACGGCTTCAACGTCGCATTATCGATGGCGAAAAGGTAGGCCTTAACGAAGATCTTGATGAAGCGATGAAAATGGGAATCGCTCCGCTTTCAATCATCAACGATCACCTTCTTGAGGGCATGAAGGTTGTGGGCGAACTCTTTGGAAAAGGCGAAATGCAGCTTCCCTTCGTACTTCAGAGCGCTGAAGTAATGAAGACGGCGGTTGCCTACCTCGAGCAATATATGGAGAAGGCTGATGAAGGTGGTCGCGGCACAATGTTGCTCGCAACTGTTAAGGGCGATGTTCATGACATCGGCAAGAATCTCGTAGACATCATCCTCTCCAACAATGGCTATCGCGTTGTCAATATCGGCATCAAGCAAACTGTCAATCAGATTATTGATGCAGCTCTAGAGAACAATGTAGATGCGATTGGCATGAGCGGTTTGCTTGTGAAATCCACCGTTGTAATGAAGGAGAATCTGGAAGAGATTACATCTCGCGGCCTCGATCAGAAGTGGCCTATCGTCCTTGGCGGCGCTGCACTTACCCGAGCCTTTGTAGAGGAAGATCTCTCTTCGGTCTTTCCTGGCGAAGTTCGTTATGCACGTGATGCCTTTGAAGGATTGCGCTTAATGGATGCCATCATGGCTGTTAAGCGCGGTGAACCGGGCGCAGCTCTTCCAGAGCTTCGTCAGCGTCGCGTAAAGACAGTTTCACGCAATGCAGATATTCCACTCGATGACACAACTCGTAGCGATGTGGCAATTGATATTGATATTCCGAAGGCACCATTCTTTGGATCTCGTATTGTTAAAGGAATTCCATTAGCTGATTACGTAGGAATGCTCGATGAACGAGCTCTCTTTGTGGGCCAATGGGGACTCAAGGGCGCACGCGGTGAGTACGAGAAGATGGTGGAAGAGGAAGGTCGCCCACGACTTCGCGCTCTTCTCAACGAAGTACAAGCAAATGGCTGGCTCGAAGCTGCCGTTGTCTACGGATACTTCCCATGCGTCAGCGATGGCAATGACCTCGTAATTTTGCATCATGAAGGACCGTTCAAAGGTCAAGAACGGACACGTTTCTCATTCCCACGTCAAAGACGTGATCGTAGGCTCTGTATCGCAGATTTCTTCGCCGCAAAGGATTCCGGCAAGACCGATGTAGTTGCATTCCATGTTGTCACGATGGGAAATACCGTCAGCCAGGCGGCCAATAAGTTATTCGAAGCAAATAACTATCGTGAATATCTTGAACTCCACGGCCTCTCAGTTCAATTAACAGAAGCCCTTGCCGAACATTGGCATGCTCGCGTACGTGAAGAGTTCTCGGTTCGCGATAAGGATGCTGCAGATTTACAGGGAATTCTTGATCAGGGATATCGCGGATCACGTTACTCATTTGGGTATCCAGCTTGTCCAGATATCGAACAGCAAGTACAGCTCTGTGAACTCCTCGAGCCAGAGCGTATTGGCGTCAATCTCTCAGAAGAGTTCCAACTTCATCCAGAGCAATCAACCTCTGCAATTATCGTTCATCATCCTGAGGCGAAGTACTTCAACGCTAATTAACCCAAAGCGAACTTTGGATCCAGAGGATTAATTGTGTGCCGGACAGATTTCTTTAAAGGAACACCAATCACATAGCCTGCTCTTCTTCGTTGGAAAGAAATCGGTATCGATAGCGGTAAGAATTTCGTTACCGATATTTTTTAAAATTCTCTCGGTCGCTTCGAGCTCCTTCTCGGTTGGCGAACTCTTCACTGTTTTTCCATCTCCAAGATAGAGCAACTGCAAGAGTCGCGGGAGTACACCTTCGTTGCGCCAATAGAGAAGTGCATAGACACGAAGCTGGAAGAGCGCCTTCTCCTCCCATCCAGGTTTTGGTGCTTTACCGGTCTTATAGTCAACGATCCTGACTTCACCTGTAGGCGCTACATCTAGACGATCGACATATCCATGAAGGTAGATCTCTTCCGTGAAATTCTTTTCGAGATGCAACTCACGATATGTTGAGTCAAATGATGTTGGATCCTCCAAGGTGAAATATGTCTGCAAGAGAGCAGTTGCTCGATCCATCCACTCCTGATTACTGGTGACCAACTCGGCGAGTTCGGGTTTCTCTTTGAGTTGTTTCTGCCAGGCCTCCGGGAGAATTGAAATTGCGTGCTGACGGTCGCGATCACTACGAGGAAGTTCGAAGAGATCCTCGAGGACGGCATGAACTAGTTTCCCTCGCTCGGCATCGAGACTAATTTTTTCGGGAAGGTTGAGAATGGCACGATATTTGTAGAGTTGCGGACAATTTGTAAAGTCATTGACTCTGCTGGGGGAGAGTCGAAGTGCATCCATATCGCGACCTTAGCTCTCAATGTCAGCGCATCGAGCGATATCTCGCCTAAGATGCTCCACGTGTCTCAGACTTCTCAATCAGGTAGCGGCTATTTCAGGGCCGGCGATCGCGTTCAACTGACCGATCCCAAGGGAAAGCTATATAGCTTCACGATCACACCAGGCAAGGAGTGGCACACCCATAAGGGTTGGATTACTCACGAGGATCTCATTGGATTGCCAGAGGGCTCTGTCGTAAGCACCACAGCGGGATTGAAGTTCACCGCCTTTATTCCTCTCCTTGCAGATTACGTCCTCTCAATGCCACGTGGCGCAACGATTGTCTATCCAAAAGATGCAGCGATGATTGTTGGCGTTGCCGATATATATCCAGGCGCACGAGTACTTGAGGCAGGTGTTGGTAGCGGCGCTCTCACGCTCTCACTCTTAAGAGCAGTCGGGAAAGAAGGCTTCGTCCATAGCGTTGAACGACGTGATGACTTTGCAAAGATTGCTTCAGCAAATGTTCTCGACTATTTCGGAGAGACCCCGGCTAACTGGCGCCTCGATGTCGGCTCAGTACAGGAACAGAACTTTGAAGGTGGATTTGATCGTGTTGTACTCGACATGCTGGCTCCGTGGGAGTGTGTTGCTATGGCTGCGGAAGTTCTGCGACCTGGTGGAGTATTCCTCGCCTACGTTGCTACCACAACGCAGTTATCTGCAACAGCAGAGGCGTTAAAGGAAGATGGGCGATTTACCGAACCAGAGAGTTCAGAGACATTGGTTCGAGGCTGGCACCATGAAGGTCTTGCAGTTAGACCACAACAGAGAATGATCGGACATACAGGTTTCCTTATCCAGAGTCGCAGAATGGCACCTGGTGTAGATGTACTTCCACGTCGACGTCGACCAGCAAAGGGCGCTTACGGTGTCTCGGAAGAGTGAGCGACTTGTTAATTTAACAATCGCCCTCCTTGCTACAAAGCGTTACCTCACAAAAGCTGAGATCTTCAAGAACGTTGCCGGTTACTCAGGCGACGCTGAGGCGAAAGATCGAATGTTTGAGAGAGATAAAGATGATCTTCGATCTCTTGGAATCACCATTGAACTTGGAACATTCGATCCTCTCTTCGAAGATGAAGCCGGCTACCGCATCAAGCCAGAGAGTTATGCGCTTCAACTTAAGAGTTTAGATCCACTCTCGATCGCACTTCTCTCTCAAGCGGGAAAGATGTGGCGAGAGGCCGCCCTCGGCGATTCTGCTCAATCAGGACTTCGTAAGCTGAAGTCACTGGGAATCGAATCAGATATCGATTCCCTAGTCGAGCTCACCTCGGGAACTCAGCATGCACCCGAGCAACTTCCGGAATTGATTGAAGCTATCTCTGATCGACGTCGCGTCTCATTTGAATATCTCGACGAAGAACTCGCAAGCAAATTGCGAAACGTCGAACCTTACCGCTTATCAAATTCCCGTGGATATTGGTATCTCATTGGTTTTGATACAGATAAGCAAGGACTTCGCACATTTAGATTAGATCGCTTCCATTCGACTGTATCTATAAAAGGGAGCGCCAATTCATTTGAGGTTGAGCTCACTGCGCTCGATAATCTTGAAGCACTCGATGGCGATGACTTACTCATCGCAAAAGTCGCCGTCCGAAAGGGGAAAGCGCCAACGCTTCGCGCTGAAGCCTTCACTACAGAACTAGATATCGAGTGGGATTGCCTTGATATCCCATATCGCAACGAATCGCTCCTGATTCGAGAAGTTCTTTGGGCGGGGGAGAATGCATATATTCTCGATCCGGTTCATCTCAAAGAGAAGATTGTCTCTATCCTAAAGACCGCGGTGGCTCATCATGGCTAAGCAGAGCGCTCCTATCCAAGAGGTCTCGCGCCTACTTGACCTCGTTCCATTCCTCTCTACTCACTCACATATCTCTCTCAAAGAGTTGGCTCGTGAATTCGGTATCGATGAGAAAGCGATGGCGAATGAATTAACCGCTCTTTCAATGTGCGGCCTACCTGGTTATACCCCTTACGAACTTATTGAAATCTTCTTTGATTCAGGTTTCGTCACAATCAATAATCATGATGCCCTTGATATTCCTCGCGCTCTCACCACACTTGAAGTTGCATCGCTACTTATCGGTTTAGAGATTCTTCGCGAGAGCGCATCAGCTACCGAAGTGACACTCCTCGAAAAGATTGACGCACTCATCTCCGAGATGCGAGAGCTGATAGGCGCATCGATTGAGGTTGAGGAAGATCCACAGAGCGCCCATCGAGTGTTGATTGAGAGAGCGATTGCTGCGAGGGAGACTCTCGACATTGAGTACTTGTCGCCGCTCCGTGACGAGATCACAATCCGTAAGGTTGACCCACTCTATTTTCAGAGTGATAACGGCTTTACCTATCTGGTAGCCCACTCTCACGAGCAAGGCGCTGTTCGCAATTTTCGCCTCGATCGAATTCATTCAGTGAGATCAACAGGCAGCCAATACTCTGCAGATCTCATCAATCCACAGCCCGATGAAGAGAAGATCTCGCTATCGCTCACCGTCGCTGGGTCCCGTCGAGCAATCGCTGAGCTCTTTGGAAGTGGAGCAATCCATCCAAATGGAGAGATGGAAATATCGGTTTATTCGGCTGAATGGGCGAAAAAGGCGGTAATTGCGCATAGCCCTGATGTGCGACTCAATGAGCCCAACAATCTTCGCAAGGAAGTGGTCGCCGGACTTCAAAATATTCTCGCCCTCTACGCTCCATAACAGGCGCTCATGCGATAGCGTGTGCATCTGAAAGAACGAACCACTTCACTTCAAGGAGCCACTGACATGCCATTTCTACGCGAGCCAAGCCACATTCTTCTGCTTCTCATCGTCGTTACCGTCCTCTTTGGCGCGAAGCGTCTTCCAGACTCAGCCCGTTCACTCGGTCGCTCAATGCGTATCTTCAAGTCAGAGATGAAGGAGATGAAGAGCGACGAGCCTGAAGTAAAGGGCAAGAGCGAAGACTCTTCAGAGAAGTAATCTCTTATGGCGACCCCCGATGGCGGTCGCATGCCGCTTATCGAACATTTACGCGAGCTGCGCCGACGTGTAGTGAAGTCTTCCATCGCAATTATGGTGGGATTCGTTTTTGGCTGGGTTCTCTATAACCCAATCATCACAAAGTTAGCTGAGCCTGTCTGCGACCTCAAAAAGGCACAAGCACAGGGTGCAACTCATTGTGGATCTCTCTATATCAATGGCGTTCTCGGTCCGCTCAATCTCCAAATTAAAGTCGCTCTCCTTACCGGTGTAATAGTTATGGCACCAATCTGGCTCTATCAACTCTGGGCCTTTATCGCTCCAGCCCTACACCGCAAAGAGAAGCGAAGTTCTATCGCGTTCTTTGCAGCAGCTACTCCATTCTTTGCAGCGGGCGCAACACTTGGTTACAAAGTTCTTCCCGTGGCTATTCGAGTTCTCTTCGGTTTTACCCCAAATGCACTATCAAACCTGGTCAAGTTCGATGATTATCTCGATTTTGTTCTGCGCATCATCCTTCTCTTTGGAATCGCTTTCGAGCTTCCTGTATTTCTCGTTACCTTTAACTTCATTGGATTCTTGAGCGGCAAGGCAATTCTTAAGCCATGGAGAATCTGGGTCTTTGGGATCACCCTCTTTATCGCGGGTTTTACTCCAAGCGCAGACCCGCTCTCAATGCTTCTTCTAGCAGTACCTCTGATCACTCTCTACTTTATGGCTGGCGGTATCGCTCTACTGAATGATCGTCGCCGTGGAAGAAAGTTCAAGGAGAGTGAGGGTGGCGAAGGAGAGATACTTCCTGCCGCACCCATTGAAACCGCTACACCTATCGATCACACCGATTCATAAGAGTACTTCTCATGTGGCTAATTGCAATCAATCCTCACTCGGGAAACGGTCGAGGTGCATCCGTTGGAGCCCATGTCACTCAATTCTTATCGTCGCGAGATATTTCATATCAAGCGATGGCCGCACCAAGTGCTGAAGAACTTTCGCATTTACTGAATGCGGAATTGGCAAACAATAATTATCAAGGCGTTATCGCCGTTGGGGGAGATGGCTTAGCACATCTTGTCTTACAGGTATGCGTGCCCCGCCATATCCCTTTTGTCGTTGTGCCGGCAGGTACGGGCAATGATTTCGTACGAACTCTAGGTTGGTCACTCGATGATGTAGAGCCACTTCTTAATCGAATTATTTCCACAGAGCCATCACCAATCGATCTTGGAAACGTTGATTCGGAGTGGTTCGGTGCAATCCTTTCGACCGGCTTTGATTCGGCAGTAAACGAGCGAGCCAATCGATTGTCTTGGCCCAAGGGTCCGCAGAGATATAACCTCGCAATCGCACTTGAATTGCCTCGCTTTACTCCCATTGAATATGAGATTACCTGCGATGCTAAAACCTTTACGACTAAAGCAATGCTCGTCGCTATAGGAAACGGCAAGTCATATGGTGGCGGAATGAATATCTGCCCTCAGGCTCAACTTCATGATGGACTCTTCGATGTCGTGATTCTCGAACCAGTGAGTAAAGTTGAGTTCATTAAGGTATTCCCAAAAGTATATTCCGGCGCACATATCACCCACCCAAAGGTGAAGTCGATGCGCGCAAAGAAGGTAACCATCAATGCAAAGGCGATCGCGTATGCAGATGGTGAACGAATTGGTCCTGCTCCAATCTCAGCAGAGTGCGTAAAGGATGCAGGCCTCACATGGAAGCTATAGAGACACCGGCCCAGCGATATGCAGCTGCGAAGAAACGATCGTCACATCCTTTAACGAATGAATTCATCGATCAATTTGATTTTGGTTTCGATGAATTCCAAATCGTTGCCTGTCATGCGGTAGAAGATGGCAGGGGAGTACTTGTAGCCGCTCCCACTGGAGCTGGAAAGACCGTTGTCGGAGAATTTGCTGCATTTAGCTCACTCGCTCGAGGCAAGAAGTGTTTCTACACAACTCCTATCAAGGCTCTTTCGAATCAGAAGTACCACGAGTTTGTCACTCGATTTGGCGAAGACCGCGTAGGACTTCTTACTGGTGATACAAATATAAATTCAGATGCTCCCGTCATGGTGATGACAACTGAAGTTCTGCGCAACATGCTCTATGCAAACTCTTCAACGCTTCTCAACCTTGGCGCGGTTGTGATGGATGAAGTGCATTATCTTGCCGATAAGTTCCGCGGGGCAGTCTGGGAAGAGGTGCTAATCCACCTTATGGAGAGCGTTCAGGTGATCTCTCTATCAGCGACCGTTAGTAATGCGGAAGAGTTTGGTGAGTGGCTAGGTGAAGTTCGCGGACAGACCGATGTCATCGTCAGCGAAGTTCGCCCTATTCCCCTCTATCAGCATGTTCTTATCGGCAATCGACTCATCGATCTCTTCAGCGAGCCAGGAAGAGTCAATCCTGAGATTCTTAGCCTCGAACGTCAAGCTCTTAAACGTGTAAAGACACCTCGAAATCGCCGAGATCGCTTTGGAAATGATGAAGAACGCTTAAGCCGTGATGAGGTCATCGATAAGTTACAGCGAGAGAATCTCCTTCCTGCAATCACATTTATCTTCTCTCGCGCTGGTTGCGATGCGGCGGTTAAACAATGTCTTAACGCCGGAATAAAATTAACAAATACTGAAGAGCGTCTAGAAATCATGCGCACTGCGGCGCACTACACCCAAAATATTGCTGAAGAAGATTTAGAGGTGCTTGGTTATCGCGATTGGCTGTTGGCGTTAGAGCGAGGAATCGCTGCTCACCATGCTGGTCTATTACCAAGCTTTAAGGCTGCCGTTGAAGATCTCTTTAAGCGAGGATTGGTGAAGGCTGTCTTTGCTACGGAGACTCTCGCACTAGGTATCAATATGCCAGCGCGAACTGTTGTGCTCGAAAAGCTAACTAAGTGGAATGGCGAGGGCCACGTCTCGATTACTCCGGGGGAGTACACGCAACTCACAGGTCGAGCTGGTCGCCGAGGCATTGATATCGAGGGAAATGCCGTTGTTCTCTGGTCGCCAACCGTGGATTCTGCAACTGCCGCAGGACTGGCATCAACGCGCACTTATCCGCTTCGATCTTCATTTACGCCGTCATACAACATGTCAATCAACCTCATTGCCCGTTTTGGTCGCGAGAGGGCGCGTACAAGTCTTGAATCCTCATTTGCACAGTTCCAGGCAGATCGCGCCGTAGTGGGGCTCATCAAGCAAATTAGAAAGAATGATCTTGCAGCAAAAGAGCAGCTTGACCTTGCAGTCTGTCACCTCGGGAACTTCGAAGAGTATGCAAATATCCGGATGGAAATTAAGGATACTGAAAGGTTATTGAGTAAGAGAGACAACCGTCGAACATTTGATAATCGTCAACGCCAACATATGGAGAACGAACTCGACAAGTTAAGGCGGCAGTTACGCCAACACGAATGTCACTCATGTAATGATCGCGAAACGCACGCCCGATATGCCGAGAGAGCGGCGCGACTCAATCGTGAGTCTGCCGGACTTCGCGAACGTGTAGAAAATCGCACCCATGTGATCGCAAAGACTTTTGATCGTATTTGCGATGTTCTCAACCATCTCGGGTATATCGAAGGCGAGAAACCTCTCGAGCAAGGAAAGATCCTTGCGAAGATTTATGCTGAGTCAGATCTGCTTCTCACTGAGACAATTCGTAATGGTGTACTAGACAATTTATCTGCACCTGAATTGATATCAGTTGTCTCTTCAGTAATTTATGAGAGCCGGGGTGCAGAGAATTATGCGCCTAAGATGCCTCACCAGAATGTTGCAAACGCTCTCGCATCCATTGCATCTATCTGGGGGCAACTTGAAGATGTAGAGGAAGATTTCGGGGTCCAAACTCAGAAAGAGCCTGATTTTGGATTCTGTTACGCCTCTTATCGCTGGGCAAGTGGGCATTCGTTGAGTAGTGTTCTTAAGGGCAGCGACATGACTGTTGGAGACTTTGTTCGCAATATTAAACAACTCATTGATCTTCTAACGCAGATCTCAGGCGCATCCGATAAGTTACGTCCTGTTTGTAAAGAAGCAATTAAGAAGATTGATAGAGGGGTGGTCTCGTATATGGTCGGTGAGCTATGACATTGATGCTCCTTGATAGCGCATCTCTCTGGTATCGCGCCTACTACGGAATGCCCGACACTTTGCTTTCGCCATCCGGAATGCCCGTCAACGCTATTCGTGGTTACCTTGATATGACGGCTCGGTTGGTATCGATGTACTCACCAAATCGTTTAGTTGCCTGTATTGAAGGAGATTGGCGACCATCATGGCGCGTTGATCTCTGGCCAGATTACAAGGCGAATCGCCTTGAGGTTGGTAGCGAAGAAGAGGAAGAGCCTGAAACACTCACGCCACAGATTCCAGTTCTCTTAGATCTCATCGATGCCTTTGGAATACCGATGGTCGGCGTCGATGATTATGAAGCAGATGATGTCATGGCGACATTTGCGACTAATGAGAACGGCCCGATTCGTGTTGTCACAGGAGATCGCGACCTATTTCAATTAGTTGATGATAAGAGAGATATCAAGATTGTCTATCTTGCAAAGGGGATTACCAATCATGATCTTGTTGACACCGCATTTGTAGCCGATAAATATTCGATACCGGGTGATCGCTACGCTCTCTTTGCAATGTTCCGCGGCGATCCATCCGATGGGCTACCCGGTGTAAAGGGAATCGGCGAAAAAGGCGCGGCTCTCATTGCTAATAACTTCGCAACTACCGATCAGGCTTTAGCTGCTGCATTGGCTGGTCATGAAGCGCTACCTGCTGCACTTGCTAGGAAAATCATCGCAGGGGAGGAGTACCTCAAAATTGCCCCAACGCTCGTTCATTGTGCCCGCGATGTTGCACTTCCCTCAATGGATCTCGCACTACCAAAGAAGCCGAACGATCTCTCTCAGATTTATCAGATGAAAGAGGAGTACGGTTTAGGTGCAAGTGTTGATCGTTTAATTGAGGCTCTGGGATGGTGAGTATGAAACCCGTAATATTAATTCCGACATATAACGAATCAATTGCGATCGTCGAACTACTGCACTCCCTCACGACTTTACATAATTCACGCGACTTTGATGTTTTAGTTCTTGATGATAATTCACCAGATAGAACTGCAGATATTGTCGATAATCTCAATCTCTCGTGGGTACGAGTACTTCGACGTCCTGGTAAGGCAGGTCTTGGCGCTGCATATCGTGCTGGTTTTGCTGAAGTTTTACAGTTAAATAACTACACACACGTAATAACAATGGATGCTGATGGCTCACATCGAGTCGATGATCTTCCTGCAATGATGGATGCACCACATAGTTCAGATATCTCAATAACGCTCGGGGCTCGTTGGATAAAAGGCGGCTCGGTCGTTAATTGGCCTCTGAGTCGACAATTACTATCTCGGGCAGGAACTGCATATGCACGAATTGCCCTTCGGATTCCATTGCACGATATAACAGGCGGCTTTCGTATCTACTCAGTAGCTTTATTGAAGAAACTTAATTTGAGCCAGATGACAGCAACTGGATATTGTTTTCAAATCGAGATGGCGATGGCAAGTGATCTCGCCGGTGCATCACAATGCGAAGTGCCGATTACCTTTGTAGAACGGGTCAATGGAGTCTCAAAGATGAGTAAGGCAATCGTCGTAGAAGCTCTCTGGCAGACCACGCTCTGGGGCCTCTCTCGAGCGTTGAAACCTAATGCCGATAAGTTACATTATGTAAAGTCAGAGTAATCTGACGCACCCCCCGCTTAGGCGAAGTCGGATACTGGAGCGCAGGCGCATATCAAGTTTCTATCGCCATGAGCGCCATCAATACGTGAGACCGGTGGCCAATACTTCATTCGTGCGCCGATGATTTCTCCGGCGACAAGGCCATCGAGAGGCGTTGGATAGCCCCCCTTCTCACGCGGGTAAGCCCTATCCCAGTCGGTAGAGGCTACAGAGAGGGCTGTATGAGGGGCATGGCGGAGCGCTGAGGCCTCAACGGCTACCTTGCCATCAATGATCTCCTGAATCTCTCCACGGATTGCGATCATCGCAGCGATAAAGCGCTCAATCTCAGCCATATCTTCAGATTCTGTCGGCTCAATCATCAGTGTTCCAGCAACTGGGAATGACATCGTTGGCGCATGGAAGCCGTAATCCATCAGGCGCTTCGCCATATCGTCGACAGTGACGCCAGAATCCTTGGTTATTCCACGGATATCCAAAATGCACTCATGAGCTACTCGCCCATTGGCGCCTGTGTAGAGAACTGGATAGGAATCTGCCAAGCGAGCTGCCATGTAATTGGCAGACAAGATTGCAACTTGCGTTGAATGAGTGAGTCCATGACCGCCAAGCAGACGGATATATGCCCACGAGATTGGCAAGATGCTTGCAGAACCAAATGGAGCTGCAGAGATTGGGCCCGGACCAGTTGCAGGACCGGCTAATTCATCGAGTGGATGATTAGGCAAGAATGGCGCTAAATGTGCGCGGGCAATCACAGGTCCTACGCCAGGTCCCCCGCCACCATGTGGAATTGCAAAGGTCTTATGGAGATTGAGGTGCGATACATCTGCGCCAAACTTTCCAGGTTGCGCAAGACCCACGAGTGCATTGAGGTTTGCGCCATCAACGTAGACCTGTCCCCCTGCGTTATGAACGAGTTCGCAAATTTCAGATACTGCAGTTTCAAATACACCGTGCGTTGAAGGATATGTGATCATCAAAGCTGCAAGTGAACCTGTGTGTTCTGCAATCTTCGCCTTGATATCTGCGACCGAAACATTTCCATTTTCATCGCACTCAACAACGACAACCTTCATTCCAGCCATTACCGCTGATGCTGCATTGGTGCCATGAGCGCTCGATGGAATGAGACAGATATTGCGAGCCTGATCTCCACGTGAATCATGGTAATTGCGAATCGCAAGAAGCCCCGCAAATTCACCTTGGCTACCAGCATTTGGCTGCAACGAGACAGCGTCGTAACCAGTAATTGATACCAACCAATCCGAGAGTTGCTTGATCAACTTGCGAGAACCTTGGCTTTGATCGGCAGGTGCAAAAGGATGAAGGGATGAGAATTCAGGCCATGTAACGGCCTCCATCTCTGTTACTGAATTGAGTTTCATTGTGCATGAACCAAGTGGAATCATTGTGCGATCAAGAGCTAGATCTCGATCTGCAAGGTTGCGCAAGTAACGCATCATTCCGGTCTCAGAGTGATTGGTATTAAAGACAGGATGCGTTAAGTATTTAGTGGTGCGAAGAACAGAATCAGGAAGTCGCTCCCCCGCTGCATCGGACAGACCCAAAATAACTAGAACATCTGCAAAAGTTGCCTCTGTTGTCTCTTCGTCAAATGAGACACGAACTTCGGTGGCACTTACATGACGGAGGTTAATTCCCTTTGCAACAGCTGCCTTATGGATCTCAGATGCGTTCTTCACATCGACAGTGACCGTATCAAAGATGACTTTGTTGCGGGATTTCGATGCAGCTTGCAAGCGATAGGCAAAGCCATTGACTCGTTCGGCGATTGCACGAAGTCCTGCAGGACCGTGATACATCGCATAGAAGGCGCTCATATTTGCAAGGAGCACCTGAGCGGTACAAATATTAGATGTCGCTTTATCGCGACGGATATGTTGTTCACGAGTTTGTAGGGCAAGTCGGAAAGCAGGCTTGCCAGTTGCATCAATACTTTGACCGACAAGGCGTCCCGGCATAGAACGCTCTAGCCCGTTACGTACTGCGAGGAATCCGGCATGTGGCCCACCAAATCCCATAGGAACACCAAATCGTTGCGATGTACCGACGGCAATATCTGCGCCCCACTCCCCTGGCGCCTTAATCAACGTGAGAGCAAGGAGATCGGTAGCGGAAATAACGAGCGCATCGCGAGAATGCGCGTATTCCGCAAACTTGGAGTAATCAATAATCTCGCCAGTCGTATCTGGATATTGAAGGAGCGCTCCGAAGAACTCTCCATCGTAACCATCGCTAGCAATATGGCCTGAATCAATCTCGACAACCTTGATTCCAAGTGGCTTTGCTCGAGTAAGAACGACTGCTTTCGTCTGTGGGTGAACATGTTCTTCAATAAGAAATACTGCATCATCACCAAGCTTGGAGGCACGTCGCGCAAGTGTCATCGCCTCTGCTGCTGCGGTTCCTTCATCTAACATCGATGCATTTGAGATATCGAGAGCGGTAAGTTCGCAGACCATTGTTTGAAATGCAAAGAGCGCTTCAAGACGTCCCTGAGAGATTTCAGGTTGGTAAGGTGTGTAAGCGGTATACCAAGCTGGATTCTCTAATACATTTCGCTTAACAACTGGAGGAACGATTGTTCCGTAATATCCAGTTCCGATAAGTGAACGGAAAACTTTATTTTCAGATGCGATGGCGCGAAGTTCACCGATGACATCTACTTCGCTCTTTCCCTCGCCGATTGAAGATTCAATCACTCCAGAGATGGCGATGTTGGAAGGAACTACATCAGCGATAAAGGTTGAGAGATCTTTATAACCAAGAGATGCGAGCATCGCGCTCTCGTCGTTATGGGTTGGACCAATATGACGATCTTCAAATGAACGGCTCACAAGACTCCCCTTAACTAATGTAAGTGGGTGCAATATATTGTGAGTTAAGCGCCTTTCGCCTTACGACGGAGCGAGAGTTCATCGTTACCTTCGCCACCAACAGCTTCGCCATTAAACTCTCCAGCCAAGGTTGAGAGTGATCCCTCAACTTCATGCCAGACCTTTCCAACGGCGATACCAAATACGCCTTGTCCACCCATAAGAAGGTCGACAATCTGATCCGGACTTGAGCATTCATAGATTGATGAGCCATCGCTCATCAAGGTAATGCGTTCAAGTTCAGTTACACCACGATTGCGAAGATGATCAACGGCGGTACGAATATTTTGTAGCGATACACCTGCATCGAGAAGGCGCTTTACGATCTTGAGAACCAAGATGTCGCGGAAACCATAGAGACGAGCCGAACCTGAACCATGTGCTGTTCGAATTGATGGTTCGACGAGACCTGTCCGTGCCCAGTAATCGAGTTGGCGATAAGTAATTCCTGCAGCTGAGCAGGCGGTAGCGCCGCGATAGCCGATCTGAAGTTCTTGCTCTGTCACGAGAGGGGGCTCGCTTTCGGTAAGACTCCCAGGGGATTGGGATTAGCTAAGGGTAGATTGCCGCCCTCGTGGACCGCCGTAGCGACACGCCCCAAACCTCAAGTAGAGGTTTAAGGTTCTTCGCATCTCTTAAGCGAAATCCTCTGGATTGATCTGATCGAGGAACTCTCGGAAGGCTTCGACCTCCTGCTCGCTCTCCCCCTCGGCGCCGGCTGGAATCTGAATTCCAGCGCTGGCAAGGAGATCCTGGCTAACCAAGATGTTTGTCTTGGTGCGAAGAGCGATAGCGATTGCATCAGATGGTCGGGCAGAGAGCGCTGGAATCGGGCCTTCTGCGTTACGCATCTGAAGTTCGGCATAGAAGATTCCATCGCGCATATCCGTGATATGAACCGCCGTGAGCGTGGTGCCGCTCGACTCGAGCATTTCAACGATGAGGTCATGAGTCAGTGGGCGCGATGGGCGAAGTTCCTGTTGAGCAAAGGCGATAGCAGATGCCTCTACAGAACCGACCCAGATCGGAAGGAAGGTTGTTCCCTCCATTTCTTTCAAGAGAACGATGGGTTGGTTGGAGGGCATCTCAATTCGGACGCCAACAACTTCCACCAATGTAAACATTTAGCGAGGGCGGTTGAGACCGCTACGAACGAGTGAGGCATGCAGACGTACTGATAGCGCTGCAATCTCCTTCTGAACTTCCTCTGCACGAGCCTTAGCTTCTGATGACTTCTGGCGCGTAAATGGTGTGATCACTTGTTCAATCAATCCAATTTCACGATCTGCAGCTGTCTTAAATGAACGTAAGTGTCGAGCTTCAATTCCAAATGAGGCCATCTCTGCAACTGCCTTAGCAACTGAGAGGGCATCGCCATCGTAGTGACGACCGCGAAGAGTGATAAGCCCAAATGACTCGAGCTCTACAAGCTGGCTATCTTCAAGACCAGATGCATTGATTAGTTCATCGCGTGAAAGGCGCATCTCTGACTGCTCACCAAAGGTTGATGGAGCAATCTCTCCATCAACAGTAGCGAGACCGAGAGTTGGACGTGGAACTGCAATACCTTGAGGAGTTGGCTGCAGGCCACGGTCGAGCGCATCAAGATTCTCTTTGATGACCTTCAGCGGAAGGTATTGATCGCGCTGGGCAAGCAAAACATAACGGAGACGATCGAGATCGTTACTCGTAAATTTACGGTAGCCAGATGGTGTGCGCTGTGGCTCGATGAGTCCTTCAGATTCAAGGAAGCGAATCTTTGAGATGGTGATGTCAGAGAAATCACCACGGAGCTTTGTTAGAACTTCACCAATACTTAAATATGCACGTGCTGGAACGCTCACTTACTTCTCCCCTGATTTAGTGCTGCCGATAAAGAGCAAATGGAATTTGCCAATTTGAATCTCATCACCTGTAGAAAGCTGGTGAGATGAACTTTGTTGATTGTTGATATATGAACCATTAAGACTTCCAGAGTCGGTAAAGAGAAAACGATCTCCATCGCGCTTGATAGTTGCATGTGTTCGAGAGACAGTTACATCATCGAGGAAGATATCGTTCGATGGTGCACGGCCAATTGATGAGCCATCAGATGTAATCAGGAATCGAGCTCCTCGAGAGGGGCCGCGATGGATAAAGACCATTGCGCTCTCGCCAGTGCCATTCATTACCTCTTGGAGGACTGCCGCCTCTTCAGGAGAAGATTCTGCAATCAGCTTTTCAATCAGAGCGACAGGGGAAGAATCGACTACAGATCGGACTCCGAGGTGGAGGGTCGTCGTTAATTCATGGTTCGGAACTGGATTTTCCATGAGACTCCCCTCAACTTCACTCAATTCAATGAACCACGGTAAAACTGGCTCACCTTCAACTTGAGGCTGACACTAGAGAGTTACTGAAAAATTATCAAGCCGGAGAACTACTTCAATCAGCCGGTAATAGAACCATATTCTGTTGCGCTTAAGAGCGCTGCTGGCTCTCCACTTACTGAGATTTCCGCCAACCATCCGGCGCCATATGGGTCTGAGTTGACAAGCTCTGGAGTATTTGTCAGTGATTCATTAATTGCAACAATCGTTCCTGTAACTGGAGAGAAAATTTCAGAGACTGACTTCGTCGACTCAACTTCACCGCAGACTTTATCTGCAACTACCGCATCTCCAACTTTAGGCATCTGAACGTAGACGATATCTCCGAGAGCACCTTGTGCGAAGTCAGTGATGCCCATACGAATTGTTCCAGCGTTAGATGTCTGAGCAACCCACTCATGCTCTTTTGTATATTGGAGATCTGCTGGAATCTGTGACATGGCGTCCTCTTCTACTCTCGCATCTCAATGATGCGCGCTGATGGTGGCACTCTAATACTTTTCACTGCCGTGCGGAAATATGAAACACCGGTAAATAGATAGAGCGCTATCCCCCAGATGGCAAAGGCCCAGCCGAAGATATAGGCGAGAGTTCCTGCAATCGAATCGCTGAGCGCGAGTAAGAGCAGTGGAAATGCATAGAGAAGATTGAACGTTGCCGCCTTGCCGATATATGTAACCTTCAGTGGAGGTAGACCGTTACGGGTCAGGGCGATCGTCACTATTCCTAATATGAGATCGCGCCCCAAGAGAGCGATGATTACCCATAATGGAAGCGCCCCGCGGAGGTAGAGAACAATGAGGGTAGCGAGGATGTAAATACGATCGATTGCCGGGTCGGCCAGCTCACCAAATCGAGATGTCTGGTTCCACATCCGTGCCAATTTGCCATCTAAATAATCGGTAATCCCACCGATGACAAGGACAATAATCGCCCATCCATCAGCGTGAAGATCAAGCGCGAGCCAGATAAAGAGAGGAACCCCAAAGCCGCGTAGCGCGGTGAGTGCGTTGGGAATCGTGAGGTACTGCCTCACTCCTTATCGCGCTCCTTGACTCGAATCGCTACCTGAACTGGAGTTCCCGGGAAGCCGAACTCTTCGCGCAGACGGCGCTCGATAAAGCGTCGATAAGAGGCCTCAATCCAACCGGATGAGAAGACGACAAACTTTGGAGGAGCAATTCCAGCCTGCGTTGCGTAGTAGACCTTTGGCTGCTTTCCGCCACGAACTGGTGGTGGGGTTGCGCCGATGAGCGCACCCAAGAATGAGTTGAGCTTTGAGGTCGGAACGCGCTTCTCCCATGAGGCAAGTGCGGTGCGAAGAGCAGGCGCCAAGCGATCACGGTGCCAGCCAGTTTTAGCTGCAACATTTACTCGTTGGACCCATTCAATATGTCCGAGGTGGCGATCGAGCTCTTTCTCCAACTGATCGCGGCGATCCTCATCTACGAGATCCCACTTATTTAATACAAGGACCATCGCCTTACCGGAATCTTCCACCATCGAGATGATTCGAAGATCCTGCTCCGAGATTGGAACAGAGGCATCGAGTACGAGAGCAACACACTCTGAACGTTCAAGGGCAGTCTGTGTGCGTAGGGTTGCATAGTAATCAGTACCGCTTGCCTGATTTGCTCGCTTCTTAATTCCTGCAGTATCAACAAAACGCCAGACCTGTCCACCAATTTCAATCAATGAGTCAACAGGATCACGTGTTGTACCTGCAACATCATCAACGATGGAGCGATTCTCTCCCGCAAGTGCATTGAGCAAGCTGGACTTTCCAACGTTTGGTCGACCAATTAACGCAATACGGCGATAACCATCTTGCGTCTGTGCGCGACCAACTTCCGGAAGTAAATTCACAATATTGTCGAGGAGATCTCCAGAACCACGTCCATGCAATCCTGAAACAAATTGAGGTTCGCCAAGACCCAAATTCCATAGAGCGTATGCATCTGCCTCGTCGTGATCGCCATCAACTTTATTTGCAATAAGAATTGTTGGCTTCTTCGCCTTGCGAAGCTCTTGCACCATCACATCATCTTCATCGAGCGCGCCAACCTGTGCATCAACTACAAATGCAAGGATGTCAGCTTCCTCCATTGCAAGTTCTGCACCGGCAGAGATTGCAACTGAAATTCCATCTGGCTTAGATTCCCAACCACCGGTATCCATGACGATAAAGCGACGACCGCCCCACTCGCATTCATATTGAACACGATCGCGGGTTACGCCAGGAGTATCTTCAACAATTGCTTCGCGTCGACCGATAAATCGATTGATCAAAGTTGATTTTCCAACATTTGGTCGACCGAGAATTGCAACAATAGGAAGACCGAGAAGTGAACGCTCGACGAGAAGTTCCCATACTCGCTCGATTGTCTCTTCGAGATTGAGTTCAGTGCTATCAATATGAGCGGCATCTGATGCCATCGCTAAAGGGCTTGTTTTACGGGTTGAATCGAGCTCATCACGTGAAGTGAGCGACTCTGCGACAACATCGGTTGAGATTGAGTCATCGGCAATTTCATTTTCACGACGAGATGTACGCGCATCAATATCGGCGGTGAGATAAACCTTGAGCGCTGCATCTGGGCATACAACTGTTCCGATATCGCGACCTTCTACAACAATTCCGCGTTCACATTTATCAATAATTGAGTGTTGCAGCTTAAGAAGCTCTGCGCGAATATCGGGATCTGCTGCAATCTGTGACACTTTATTTGTAACGTTGAGGGTACGAATCTCTTCTGAGATGTTCCGCTCCCCTAAGAAGATCTCTGGCTTCTTTGGATCTGCAGAGAACGAGATGCGGTTGAGAGCGAGATGGGCGAGAATATCCTTCGCCTCATCACTCTTGATCTCTAGCGCAACAAGAGCAACGGCGCGATAGAGCGCACCGGTGTCGAGATAATTCCATCCCGCACGAGTTGCAATCCCCTTAGATGTAGATGACTTACCAGCTCCGCTTGGGCCATCAAGTGCAACAACAATCATGTCTAACCCAAACCTCTCTGCTCAAAAGTCGATATATAAATACAGCGCTTATTATCGCGCACTTCAAAGACTTACTTCACCATTAGCGCGGTGAGTGAGCGCTCCATCCCTGCTTTAAAAGATGTTGATATAACTTCTCTGCGCCATCTTTTGAGAGAGCGAGTGTGATTAATCCTGTGTATTGCTCTGGTGAATGTTCGATGGTGAGGTCTTCAACGTTAACTTGAGCCGTTGCACACTCATCGAAAAGCGCAGCGAGTTGGCCAGGTTTATCTTCAATGACAACTGGCAAGAAGGTGTAATTTCGCGCGACTCCTCCATGCTTTCCAGGAATCATTGAGCGGCCACGATTTCCAGCCTTCATGAATTCTTCTACTGCGCTCTCTGAATTAAGTGAGAGCTGAAGGCTCTTAAGATCTTCAATGACCTTATCGAGGAGAGGAGTCAACGCCTGACGATTGGCGGTCAAAATTTCTCGCCATAGATGTGAATTTGAAGCCGCGATGCGAGTTGTATCTCGAAGGCCAGTTCCAGCCAGATCGAGCCACTCTGCTGGTGCGCCCTCCAATTGAGCAGCTAGTGCTGAACTCATAATCTGGGGAAGATGGGAGACGAGGGCGACAGCTTGATCGTGAATCGCCACTGGCATGTCTATGAGGTGGCCACCACAGATTGCGATGATCTCTCTTCCTGCGTTAAGAAGCTCTTCGCTAACGCCTCGGGAGTCGAGAATCCAAGGTCGCCCCTGAAAGAGATCGCCACGAGCTGATTCAGCTCCCCCGACCTCACGACCTGCCATTGGGTGAGTGGGAAGGAAGTTGGACAAATCAAGACCCAGAGCAGAAACCTCAACTACAGTGTTAGTTTTTACAGAAGATATATCTATAAAGCCTAAGTTGAAACCTTGTTTTATCTCCTCTGATATGACTTGGGAGATGGTCGAGAGAGGCGAGGCGATAATAGTTACCTCTGCACCAACTTTGCTCTCCGTAGTACCCATCAAATCTTGGGCTAGCTTCTGCGCTTGAGGATCGATATCGATCATCGTGACGCTCTTACCAGCGGTCGCAAGGGCTAAACCGATAGATGTGCCGATAAGGCCGGATCCAACGATGCGGATTTGGGAGAGGGTCATATTTCGAGCTCTTACTGAGCGATATCTCGACGAAGCGCCTTGGCGCCACCGAGGTAGATGTGGGCAATTTCGCTCGCGCTACGAGGCGTTTCAACGGTAGCCATCGCTCGAATTACTCGAGGAAGAGCCCCAGGAACATCAATTTCAACAGCACAGAGAAGGGGCGTTGATTCAAATCCAACCTCCCGGGCGGCTGCAGCGGGAAAAGCTGCGGTGAGATCAGGTGTAGCTGTGAGGAGAACGGAGATGACATCTTCAACCGGCAATTCGTTGGCGCGCAGAATTTCTGCAAGAAGTTCCTTCGTTCCAGCAGCTATCGCCTCAGGGGTATTGCTCTCAACCTGAGTTGCACCACGGATTGCGCGTACTGACATAGCCGGAATCATACCCTCTCACCCTACTCTCGCTTATATATTTATAACTATTTGTCGTTAAATCGTTCTATATCTTTCATCAAATTCGTTCGATCACTTCCATTATTCAAAGCCACCTGGCTCTCACCTAACCCAATAATCAATATCGATAAATCTATATCCCTGGTGGCAATTTGAGCGTGTAAATATCGATAAAACTATTTTTCAGTGGCTGCGAGATATTAAAAGTTATTTATCGATATATAAATTTGTATATGCGATATCGATTTATTAACTTAAATCTAAAGCCTTTTGAAGGTTTAGTAATTCACCGCCATTGAGATCACGCCAACGACCCTCCGGAGTTTCACCTAAGGAGATCGGTCCAAAGTGGGTACGGATAAGGCGGATGACATCGACTCCGATAGCCTCCATGAGACGGCGGATGATGTGATATCTACCTTCATGAATTGTGACCTCGAGCCATGTAGGTGAGAGCTGCTTGAAGTTGAGAACCCGGGCCATTCCATCTTCTAGTTCAACTCCATTGCGGAGCGATTTTTCAGCCCCATTGGGAAGGGTTCCGTCGAACTCAATAATGTAGGTCTTCTCAAGGCCAAAAGATGGGTGGGTAGCGCGGAAGGTCAAATCTCCATCATTTGTGAGAAGGATGAGACCTTCTGAATCCTTATCGAGGCGCCCTACGTGAAAGAGCCTCTCGGTGCGAAGATCGATGAAATCTGCGAGGGAGGGGCGTCCTTCAGGGTCATACATGGTTGACAGAACGCCTCTTGGTTTATGAAGTGCAAGATAAGTCTTAGTCATTTGTTGTAAAATTGTCTCATTATCAACCTCTACATTAACTTTTGTAGGGTCGAATTTAGCTCCAAGTTCTCGGATAACTCTTCCATCGACAGCGACGCGTCCTGAGATGATCAGATCGTCCGCTCCCCTACGAGAGGTGACGCCAGCATCAGCGATGATTTTATTGAGGCGGATTTCGGCCATTGGGCACTTCCATTCTGCGGCTATCCATTAACGACAGTCAGCGTAAAACTAGGCGAAGATTCTCACTTGAGTTCCAGAAGTGTAACTGAAGGTTTAGTCGGTAAGCGAATCGAGGATCTCGTCGAGACCATCGATATCTGGCAGATGTGGGGCTAGTGGCGGTAGATCTTCAAGCTTATTGAGGCCAAGACGCTCGAGGAAGTAGGTAGTCGTCTTATAGAGGATCGCCCCGGTCTCATTCTCAACGCCATACTCATCGACGAGACCACGTGTAATAAGAGTCTTCATAACGGCCTCAACGTTAACGCCACGGATAGCTGAGACTCGAGCACGTGAGACCGGCTGGCGGTAGGCGATTACCGCCAAAGTCTCGAGCGCAGCCTGGGTGAGGCGGTTCTGCTGGCCATCGAGGACGAACTTCTCTACTACCGAGCTAAATTCTGGTGAGCTATAGAAACGCCATCCCCCATTGATCGCTTTGAGGGTAAAACCGCGCTCTTCATATGAACCCTGAAGCTTCTCCAGAGAGTCGACAATCTGATCGACAGTCACCTCTAAGACAGATGCGAGGGTGAGTTCAGTGACCGGTTCATCGACGACCATAAGAATCGCCTCTATGGAGCGAGCGAGAGTTGCCTCATCGTAGACATGCGATAGCTGGCCCTCAGTTGGCTCGGTTACGCTCTCGAGGCTCTCGACCTCTACTGGATTCTGATCACTCATTCTCGTCCTCATCCTCTTCATCACCAATGACGCCTAAATCTTCGGAACTCTCATCTCTTACTTGAGGGTTTTCACCCTCTAAACTCTCAACCTCGGCTTCAGGGTACTGCTCACTCACGGGGATATCGAACTCCGAGGATGCTAGAACCTCACCATCATCAGAGCCTACCCAGCTAATCTGAATCTCACCGAGGGCAATTACCTGCTCAAAGCGGAGCGCTCCCTGGCGATAGAGATCTAGGAGAGCTAGGAATCGAGCAACGACGACCAAGGTCGAATCGGCCTCTGAGATAAGGGATCTAAAGCTCATTGTGCGCCCCTTGCGAAGTGCCTCAACCACCAGTCTTGACTCCTCTGCCACGCTCACAAGGGCGCTATGGAGGTGCTCTACCGCTACTACTGGGGCAACCTTAGGGGTCAGAACACGGTCGGCGATTGCGGCGAAGCGCTCTGGCCCAACTCCGATCAGGACCTCAGGTAGGAGGCTTGAGAGCGCTGGATCAAGGGCAACCACGCGTGGGAATGATTTATCGGCAGCTGCAATCGCCTCTTGGAAGTTGGCTGCGATCTCTTTAAAGGCGCGATATTGCAGCAGGCGGGCGAAGAGGATATCTCGAGCCTCTAGCAGGGCGAGATCCTCTTCATCCTCAATCTCACCGCTCGGCAAGAGTCGGGCAGCCTTCAGGTCGAGCAGCGTGGCGGCGATGACAAGGAACTCGGTCGCCTGATCAAGGCGCCATCCCTCGCCAGAAGCCTCAAGGGCTCGGATAAAGGAGATAAATTCATCGGTAACAAGGCTGAGAGAGACCTCGGTGATATCGAGCTTATGCCGTGAAATGAGTTGGAGAAGGAGATCGAAAGGCCCATCGAAATTATCGAGGTGGACGCTAAAGGCGCCATCTTTAACCGGCTCTACCGGCGTAGGCGTATCTGCTTCCGCTTTGGCGCCACTCTCGAGAATATCCACGCGCGAACCTTACTTGGTTTATTTGCGCCCCTGCGCATATCCAGCGTAGAGTCGCGCCAATTGAGAAAGAGGTTTGACGCTTGAACGCTAAATCGACATTTGAAGATGATGTAGTTACTGCAACTGCGCTCT
>CANGLK010000002.1 GCA_947454735.1 Candidatus Nanopelagicaceae bacterium | reverse complement strand
CTCACCTTATGCATTCCTGATGTGCGACGCCATGGATCTACTCGCTTAGGTGCAGGAGGAGCTGCGAGGATAGATTGAAATTCTTCGATCGCCCACTTCAGCTTCTTCTTCTCGATGAGCAACTTTTCAATCTCATTTCTCAGTTCAATGAGAAGCTCTACATCGAGTGCTGCGTAGTTAAGCCAATCTTCAGGTAATGGTCGCACTGACCAATCTTGAGCAGAGTGCTCTTTCGCCAAACCAATATCTAAGAGCGATTCAACGAGTGCACCTAGGCCAACCCTTGGCAGACCAATAAGTCTTCCTGCAAGTTCTGTATCGAATAGGCGAGTGGGGTTGAGTCCAACTTCGCGAAGACATGGAAGATCTTGAGTGCTTGCATGCAAGATGATCTCTTCGTCACGCCATAAATCATTGAGTCGAGCAAAGTGTTCACTTCCTACTCCAAATGGGATGGGATCAATGAGATGAAGTCCGCCACCTTCGCGCTTTATCTGAATCAAATACGCTCGAGAGCTATAGCGGTATCCGGAAGCTCGTTCTGCATCAACTGCATACGGACCTGAAGCTTTGGCAAGTTCTACAAGCATTGCATCGAATTGTTCAGGGGTTGCAACTAATTCCGGCAAGCCGAGATATGGGGCGGTAAGAAGTTCAGCCACGACGACGTGCATTACTGATGGAGGCAACGCCTTCGGCGATGGGAGGTAATCCTGCGACCTCTCTAATGAAATTACACCAAGCGCGAACATGCGGAACAAGCTCTTCAGGAGTTGTCAGAATCGGAGACCATGATGCGCGGATCTCTACCTCAGACTCATCATGGCGAGAAGATAACTTTCCAAATGAGGCGCTTGAAACGCGAGTGACCGTTCCCGATGGCGCGCTGTAGAGAGCATCTGCCTCTTGCAAACTATCGAGAAGCCAATTCCATCCGACCTCAGGAAGAAGTGGATCTGCCTGCATATCGGAGTCGACAGATGCGCGCATAAATGTGACGCAACGGTATTCGCCTTCCCAGGTGTCCTGTCCGCCTGGTTCATGCAAAATTACAAAGCGACCCGATGCAAGTTCATCTTCTTGATCGCCGATAAGACCATTGCTGACATCGGCTGTAAATGCAAAAGAGTATTGAGCAAGTTTTTGCGGAGCGGGAACCTCTTCAAGTTCGATCTCGCTGCGAGGGGTGAATTCGCGAATGATGTTAATCATCGATTCGAAGGAGAAAGGGGCGCGTGAATTCACTGCTCAATTCTAAAGTTGAAAGGGTGAAATAGCTGGGAGGTCAGCCTCGGATTCGGTACCCTGCGCAGATGGCAACGCTCCTTGCACTTCTCTCAAGCCTCCTGTGGGGAAGTGCTGACTATCATGCAGGAAATCTCAGCAAGAGATTGCCAACGATGGTCGTTCTTGGAATCAATCAAGCTTTTGGTCTCGCCTTTGGAATTCTCCTTCTTCTGATCTCTGGCGGATGGATTGCGCCTTCGCTCGATTCATCAGGTTACTTGGTCAATGGCGCACTCGCAGGTCTCTGCGGTTATGCAGGGCTCCTCTGTCTCTATGCAGGGCTATCGAGCGGACGTATGGGCGTTGTATCGCCGATTAGTTCACTTAGTGTTCTCATTCCACTTTTCTTTGCACTTATTATTAAAGGCGATCAACTCTCAACCCCTGTGACGATGGGCGTGATTGCTGCAATCATCGGCGGTTTTCTTGCAAGCGGTCCTGAAATTACTCAAGGTCTTCCAATCAAACCTGTTTTATTAGCCCTCGGTGCCGCGCTTGGATTTGGTTCAGCTCTCACTTTCATGGCAATCGGCTCTCAGCAAAGTTCACTTATGACAATGATAACGATGCGGTCGACAACTTTTATTGTTAGCGCGGCATATTTTATAAAGATGCGAAGTGGTGGGGGAGTTCGCAAATCTGACATCCCACTTCTTGCCGCAATTGGTATCGCAGATTTCTCTGCCAATCTACTTCTCGGCGTTGCAACGACAAAGGGACTGGTTTCTATTGCAATGGTCCTTGGCTCTCTCTACCCAATTGCCACTGCCGTTCTTGCATATATCTTCTTGCATGAAAGGCTCCATAAGGCGCAATACATTGGAGTCGTATTAGCTGTTGGCGGAGTTGCCCTTATATCTGCATTGCAATAATCGCGTTCCATCCTCTGTAACTTCTTCGCTGACTTCGAAATCCCTTAATAGCGTTTCGAAATCTATAAAGTCGCCATCGCCTTCAATAGGTGATATTGAAAGTTCCCATTGATCAATGACGCCTGATTTGATGAGAGCACTGAGGAGAGAGACTCCCGCTTCAACAACAATCTCTCCCTCAATCTGTTGATCAATTCTTCGAGAAATCTCTCCAAGATCTCCGCGATTGACCGTGACTTGTTGCATTAACGGATGCGGCAAGATCAGTGCTTCTGAATTTCTTGAGAATACAAAGATTGGAACGCGCGTTGCTACATAGCTTTCAAGGGCGGCGCTCTTCTTGCCGATAATAAATGCTGCCGCACTGCGATGGCGTTTGAGAAACCTCTCTCGATCACTCGGCGTGGAGAGGGGCGCAGACTTTCCTCCAAGTGAGGTGGCCCCATTTCTCCCAACGACGAGAGATGCAATGAGAGCCATTTGGGAAGAATATCCTCGCTTAGAGCGAGATTCACACCATATTTTCAGCGTGCAGGCGTCGGTAAAGTTGAGATTGGCGCTTTTACTTGGTTAGCCTTCCCTAATGAGAATTCGCGTAGCAGCACCGCTGGTAGCGCTCGTGGCAGCAACGGCATCGCTCGTTGTAACGCCACAAGTAGCTCAGGCTGCACCGACCCTCGCTCAGATTCAGGCTCAGGTAAATGATCTCCAGGATCAGGCGACAGCTGCAGCAGAGGGCGCACAAGAGGCGAAGGTGAAACTTGCCGCACTTCAGCGCAGCCTCAATGGCATCCAGGCTCAGGCAGCAATTCAGGGTAAGAACGTTGATTCGATTTCCCACAATCTTGGGATCATTGCAGTCAACCAATACAAGTCAGGATCGCTCAGTCAGAGCCTCGAGCTCCTCTTCTCAAGTGATCCGACACTCTACTTAAGTTCGGCGGGATCACTTGAATCGATCACACGCCAGAAATCAATTCAATTAAAGAAATATCAATCTGCGACTCAAAAGCTCAATGCAACATCATTGACGGTCTCTGATCGCCTGGCACAGGTAAAGATTTTGCAAACCAAGTTAGCGCAACAGAGTGCAGTTGCTCAGGAGAAGCTTAAGAAGGCTGAGGCTATTCTCGCCAAATTAAAGAAGGAAGATCGCGATCGTCTCGCCAAACTTGCACAGCAGCAAGAGGATGCAGACCAGGCGAGTTCATTGGCACAGGCAAAATCTCTCGGTGGCATCTCTGGCCGTGCGGGACTTGCAATCAAATTTGCATTTAAACAAATCGGTGACCGCTATGTCTTTGGCGCCGATGGAATGGTCTACTGGGATTGCTCAGGGCTCACAATGCGCGCCTATCAATCTGCTGGAGTAAATCTTCCACACTCATCAGCGGCTCAATCTCGAATGGGTAAGTCGATTCCTTTCAACCAGAAGAAGCCAGGCGATCTCCTCTTCTTCGGTCGACCTGTATCTCACGTTGGTATCTATATCGGCGGCGGAAAGATGGTTCACGCACCACGTTCTGGATCGCGTGTGAAGATTGCTGATGCAACATCCCTTGGTTCAAAGAGATTAGTTGCGGTACGTCGTTTCTAATGAACGAAACTCCACCGATACTCTGCATTACAAATGACTTCGGCCCTCGCGCTGGAGGAATTGAAACTTTCGTCATTGGTTTGATTGAGCGTATGCCATTTGGTTCAGTGATGGTCTATACATCCCAACAAGGCAACACAACTGAATATGATCAGAAATGGCTCGAAAATTACGGTGTAGAAGTGATCCGAGATAAATCAAAGGTCTTGCTTCCATCTCCCCGTGTCGGACGAGCAGTCAGGAAACTTGTTCGCCAACGAGGGACCACCAAGGCCTTTTTCGGTGCAGCAGCACCACTTGCACTTCTCTCTCAAGGTTTGCGTCGCGCCGGTGTCACTCGAATCGTTGCGCTGACCCATGGCCATGAGGTCTGGTGGGCGAAGGTGTGGCCGTTTTCTCTGGCTATTCGCCGCATCGGCAGAGGGGTTGATGTACTGACATATCTTGGTGAATTCACTCGTAGGGCGATTTCGAGATCACTCTCGACCAAGGCGCAAAGCTCGATGGTGCGTATCGCACCTGGTATCGACACAAGACACTTTGCACCAGTTGCATCAGCGGTGGAGCTGAAGCGAGAGTTGGATCTCGAAGGAAAGCGGCTTATTGTCAGCGTCGGACGTCTCGTCCATCGCAAAGGTCAGGACACACTTGTCGAAGCTCTCCCTCAAATCCTTAAGAGCCATCCCGATGCTCACATCCTCTTTGTCGGCGTCGGTCCCCATCTTGAATACATTCATAAACGTGCAATTCAATTGGGCGTCCTCGACCATGTCTCATTTGTCGGGCGCGTGCAATATTCAGAACTTCCACGATTTATCTCTGCCGGTGAAATCTTTGCGATGCCAAGTCGTTCACGTCTTGCCGGTCTTGAAGTTGAAGGGCTGGGAATCGTCTATCTCGAAGCGAGTGCATGCGAGCTCCCTGTTGTAGGCGGATTATCTGGGGGAGCGCCAGATGCGCTGCTTGAGGGCGAGACAGGTTTTGCAGCTGATGGTTTAGATCCTGTATCGGTTGCACATGCCGTCATTTCACTACTTGATGATCCGGTTCGTGCCAAAGAAATGGGTAAGCGCGGTCGTCAGTGGATTATCGATGAGTGGGAGTGGCGCCACTGGTCACAGCGTTTTAACGAGCTCTTCTAATTTCTTCGTAATTCAGCGACCGCCTCAACCCGATTGCGCACCTCTAACTTGCGATAGATAGAGCTGAGATGGCTCTTAATAGTTGCTACAGAGTTATGCCTCATAAAGGCAATCTCTTCAGTCGTTGCTCCTGTTGCAACGTTGAGAAGAATCTCTCGCTCAGTCAGTGAAAGTAAGTGAATTTTTGAAATATCTTTCGAGCTTCTATTTACTGAAGTATTTCCAGGTGTAGCGAGGATTCGTATCGCTGAAACAATCTCATCGATAGAGCTCTTCTTATCGACGACCTGATCAAATCCCAGCTGCCTCGCCGCCTCTCGCGTCGCCCAGCGGGTATGTGATGTCAGCAGAATAGATATCGCATCAGGCTGGATCCTTTTAATCGTCGGAGCCAATACGAGGCCGTCGCCATCGTCGAGTTCTCGATCAATAACAATGCAATCAAATGGTTGAGTTCGAATTATTGCAATTGCACTTCTTACATCAGGAGCGACGGTGAGTTGCCTACTGAGAGCGTGAAGATGGCGTACCCCCGCACCCACAATGAGAAGGCGTAGGCTGCTAAGCGGGTGAGGGGACACATATGAATAATCCTTAAAGAGCGGACTTCGCTCAATTCCGCTTCCCCTAGGTGAGGAGAGGAGGAGTATTTAACTCTTTGTGTAGAGCGCCTCGATAGTCGCTGCATATTGCTCTGCGACAACGTGGCGTTTGACTGAAAGCTTTGCAGTGAGCTGACCACCCGCGATGCTGAAGTCATCTGCAAGGATTGCAAACTTTCGAATCGACTCTGCCTTCGAGACCGCCTTATTGGCTTCATCGACTGCAGTTTGGATCACTGCGATGAGATCTGGATCATTGACCAGAGTTGCGATTGTTGCGCCAGTCTTATGGTTTGCCGCAATCCAACCCTTCGCCATATCTGGATCTATCGTGATCAGAGCTGCGATAAATGGTTGGTTATCTCCAACGACCATGCACTGGCTCACAAGTGGATGTGCGCGGAGTCGATCCTCGAGAACTGCAGGAGCAACATTCTTTCCACCAGCGGTGACGATGAGCTCTTTCTTGCGACCTGTAATGTAAAGGAAGCCTTGATCATCGAGCTTGCCTAAATCTCCTGACTTAAACCAGTGCCCATCGAGCGCCTCTTGATTTGCCGCATCGTTCTGCCAATATCCACGCATCACGATTGGACCGCCGATAAGTACCTCGCCATCATCTGCAATCTTTACCGATGTTCCAGGAATTGGCTTACCAACTGAACCAATGGAGAGAGCAGTACTCAAATTGAGAGTCGCACCGGCAGTTGTTTCAGTTAATCCATAACCTTCGAGAATGGTGACACCAGCACCGCGATAGAAGTGGCCGAGGCGAGCACCAAGTGGAGCACCGCCTGAGATTGCTGCCTCTACGCGACCACCAAGAGTATTGCGGATCTTTGAATAGAGGAGAATGTCGAAAAGCTTATGTTTGATTGAGAGAAGCGGCTTGATTTTCTTCGCATCAATATTCTCTGAATATGCAATAGCAACTTCAGCGCCCTTACGGAAAATCTTTCCCTTACCTGCAGCCTCTGCTTTAGCTTCTGCGCCGTTATAGACCTTCTCAAAGATACGAGGAACAGCGAGAACGAATGTTGGCTTAAAGGATGCGAGATCGGGAAGTAGACGTCCTTGAACATCTGCACAGTGTGCGAGATGTAGGCCTGCAGTGATTGCACCTATCTGCACCATGCGACCGAAGACGTGTGCAACTGGAAGGAAGAGGAGAGTCGACCCACCTGGCTTGAGGAAGAGATCTGCTGCGCCTTGTACAACGTTTCCACACTCTGCGAGGAAGTTGCCATGTGTGAGCTGAACGCCCTTTGGTTTTCCAGTTGTTCCAGATGTGTAAATGAGAGTAGCGAGAGAATCTGGTGAGAGAGTTTTACGGCGGTTATCAATCTCTGCATCAGAAATATGCGCACCTGCAGTGCGCAGTACTTGGAGAACATCTTCAGTCATCGTCCAGATATGGCGAGTGTGAGGTGGCAGAACGGGTGCTACGAGTTCCCGAAGAATTGGAGTTTCAACAAAGAGCGCGACAGCACCTGAGTCGTTCAGAATCCAATCAACTTGCTCGGGAGAGGAAGTCTCGTAAATTGGAACAACGATTGCTCCGGCAAACCAAGAAGCGAAGTCGAGGATGGTCCACTCGTAGCGAGTGCGCGCCATAATCGCCACGCGATCGCCCGCATGAACACCGGCGGCGATGAGCCCCTTTGCCGCAGCGCGTACATCGTTCTCAACCTCACGGGCGGTGAGCTGCTGCCAACCATCTCCCAAAGGGCGTGACATCGTGATGCGCTCTGGCTCAAACCAGGCGCGCTCAGCGATGAGGTTGGTGAGGTTGCCCTCTGTTGCCGCAGGGACGAGTGCCGGAATAGTGACTTCATTCATGGCGCCAACGCTATCGGTGAGAGGTATAAAAAGGGAAGGGTTGGTAGCCTTCGTGTCATGTCAGAATTCAGCACATCAACCGTCCTCGTTGAAGCCCCTCTAGCCGAGGTCGCAGCCAAGCTCTCCACTATCGGTGAGTATCCGCAGTGGCTTACCTCAATCAAGAAGGTAGAGGTCGTTGAGAGCGATAGTGAAGGCCGTGTCATAAAGGCGAATGTCTCTATCGATGCAGGTGTTATGAAGGATCGCGCAACCCTCGTATACGACTGGAGCGCAGCGCCTGGCGAGATTACATTCTCACTCGATGAGGCAGATCTCATGACAACTATGGATGGCAGGTACATTCTTAAATCAATCGATGCAGAGACAACGCAGGTAACTTATGAGCTCGGAGTCGAACTCTCACTCCCTGTTCCTCGCATGATGATCTCAAAGACAGAGAAGCAGACAATTGATGCAGCTCTCAAAGAGTTGCAGGCGCAGTTCGAATAATGTCGTACACAGTCGGAGTAGATGTTGGTGGCACCAAGGTTCTTGGTGGAGTTGTTGACGACCTAGGAAATGTTGTTAAGACATCTCGCCGGGATACACCGCATGAAGGTGGCGCAGCCCTTACCTCAACAATTGCTGATGTTGCACGCGAACTTGCAGCGGAATATCCAGTTGCACGCGTTGGTGTATCCGCGGCAGGTTTTGTCTCATCTGACCGCAAGACAATGCTTGCAACGCCCAATATCGCTGGATGGAATGGCGTTCAGCTAGAAGAGCAGCTTGCATCGCAGATTGGCCTTCCAGTTGTCTTAGAGAACGATGGCAATGCAGCTGCATGGGGAGAGAAGCGTTTTGGTGCAGGGCGCGGCAAAGCAAATATGTTGCTCCTGACAATTGGTACTGGCATCGGCGGCGGAATTATCGTTAACGATCAACTCTTACGTGGTGCATTTGGAATCGCAGCAGAGGTTGGACATCTTCGCGTTCTCCCGGAAGGTCACCTCTGTGGTTGTGGTGCACGCGGATGTTTTGAGCAATATGCATCAGGTAATGCGCTCTTGCGCCATGCACGCGAAGCAATTGCTGCTAGCCCAGATTTAGCTCGAGGACTTCTTTCGCGAGGCGATGGAACTATTGAAGGTCTCACAGGGCGCGCGATAACTGAAGCTGCTCGCGAAGGAGATCAAGTCGCCCTTGCAGCATTCAATACAACGGCACAGTGGTTAGGTGCTGGTATTGCGTCACTCTCAGTTCTTCTTGATCCTGAGTGCGTAGTCATTGGCGGGGGAGTAATCGATGCAGGAGAAATCCTCCTTGCGCCAACTCGTCTCGCCATGGAGCGCTACATGCCATTTGCGGGTAAGCACCCATATCCAGAGATTATCCCTGCGACTCTTGGAAATGAAGCCGGGCTCGTAGGTGCTGCAGATCTAGCTCGCAACTAACTTATTCAGTTGGGTATCTAACGCCAATCTGGCGGCGGATCTCATCCATAAGTTCCATGATCTCCTGGCTCTTCGCATGAGTCATCAGCGGCGATTCAATCTCGCCAGCTCGAACAACACGTGCAAATTCGATTGCTTCTTCACGTAGCCCATGTCCCTTGTAGGTATTTGGATACTCGGTAGCCTCACCATCGCGTGTAATCAGGCGCCATGATGTTGGGTTGTAGAACGGAGCATCTATCTCTATTCGCGCCTTATCTCCTGCAATCATCGCTGTTACAGATGTACGGGCAGCCATGGTGCATGTGAGTATTGCATGAGCGCCATTGGAGTACTCAAAGCCCATAGAGGTCTGAAGATCTACACCAAGGTCGGTCAGAGTTGCGTGTGCATGAGCTTTGATCGGTGAACCGAGGGCGATATCTGCGATGGTGATTGAGTAGATTCCGAGATCTAAGAGCGCACCGCCACCAAGAGATGGCTCCCATAAACGCGGAGCACGTGAATACGGAATATATTGGCCATGATCTGCAATAACGGTATGAATCTCACCGAGTGCACCAAGAGCAATGACCTTCTTTATTTCTTGAATGTGTGGAAGGAATCGAGTCCACATCGCCTCCATAAGAGCGACCTTCTTGGACTGTGCAATTGCAATCAGCTTGGCTGACTCTTGTGCATTAATAGTGAATGCTTTTTCACAGAGGACTGGCTTGCCGGCGTTGAGAGCGAGCGCAGCATTTTCGGCATGGAAAATATGAGGGGTAGATACATATATTGCATCTACATCTGATGCGACGAGTTCTTCGTAACTTCCATAAGGGGTGGCAGATGGGTAGAGCTTTGCAAATGTTTCAGCGCCTTCAATTGTGCGAGACCCAACAGCTGCAACTACATGTCCTGCTGCATGTGCTAGATCTGCGGCGAATGCTTGTGCAATTCCACCTGTACCGAGAATGCCCCAACGAAAATCACTCATACGACCGCTCCATCTGAATCATCACGAGGCGGTTTGTTCCACCAACGTTTAATGCTCTCTTGTAAATGCAGAATTGTTCCGTGAAGACCACGTTTGACTGCTGGCGGATTGTAAATTTCCGAGCGCTCTGCTTTTGCTATCTCATCAAGTCCATCAAGGTAGGTACGTGGAGATGATTGATCGAGGTTGAGATCTGCAACCATCGATTCAAATTCTGCATTGATGAGTTCCATCTCATCATCATTGCGACCATCTTCTCTACCGGACATGTTGGAATACTTTCACAGATATCGCCGCTTTCCCTATCCATTTACGCATATATTCGCGCGGGAGGGGCTTGCTGTAATAGATTATCGCCATGAACAACCTGCCCTACGGCACCTTGCGAGCATTCTTGACGCCGTTCTTGATGCTCCTCTTCCGCCCAAAGGTGAAGGGTCTTCGAAACGTTCCCGCCTCAGGTCCTGTAATCATCGCTTCAAATCATTTATCGTTTAGCGATTCAATCTTTATGCCACTCGTTGTCCCTCGTAAGGTGACCTTTCTCGCCAAGAGCGAGTACTTCACGAGCCCTGGAGCCAAGGGGCTCTTGAAGAAGTTAACTTTCATCGCTCTCGGTCAGGTTCCGGTAGATCGCTCAGGTGGTCGCAGAAGCGAGGCGGCGCTTATTACCGGCCTTCAAGTTCTTGCAGATGGTAATTGCCTCGGGATCTATCCTGAAGGAACGCGCTCTCCCGATGGACGCCTCTACAAAGCACGTACTGGAATTGCACGCCTTGCTATCGAATCAGGCGCCCCTGTTATTCCGGTGGCGATGTTCAATACCGACAAGATTCAGCCAACAGGAACAGTCGTTCCAAAGGTAAAGCGCGTGGGTATGACCTTCGGTGAACCGATGTATTTCGAAGGTGATTCACGCGATGCGCTCTTCTTGCGCGAATGTGCTGATGCAATCATGAAGCGAATTCAACAGATGTCTGGCCAGGAGTATGTAGATACATACGCGGTAAAAGGCGCAAAGCCAGCGACGCAGAGCGAAGAAGAGAACTAGCCTTCTAGCTCGTTACGTCTTGCATGGTAATTGCATGCATGACAGTCAGCACCAGCATCTGGAATCTCTCCATCAATCACGGTAATGAAATCCTCGAGTAATTTTTGAAGGCGTTCCGGATCTCTCTTCACAGGCACATAGATTTGATTTACCCCAAAGCCCATCTCGTTGGCGACAAATTCATTAGGTCGAGTTTGAGCAACGCCTGCCAGCTTCCAGATGAGAAGGCCCATTGTTTGAACGGAGAAGGCTTTGCCGCTTAAAGGATTCTCTAGAGTGTATGCATACGCTTCCAGCTGTGGCGCATAGAAATCTCCGCTATCCCGCTCAGAATCAGAGACTTTGCAATCGACGATTCCAACGCTGCCATCATCGTAATGTCCGAGAAGATCGTAGATACCGCGCAGCTTCCATGGAGTTTCGACGCCATTGATGACGATGTTCTTAGACTTTACCCACTGCCCCCACTGCTTAACGGTTCCTGCAGGAAGTGAAGGATCAAGTGCCGGCATTGGTGCGCGACGGAAATACTCTTCTTGAAATGTTGAGAGAGATTTTACGAGTGGAAAATCTTTCTTCAACTCGAAGGAGAATTGGTACTTAATCCAAATACACCTCTTGCAAGTAGAGAATCCAAAGGTGAGATCTGAAGGTGCAATAAATTCACGAGCGGGGATAGCTGGCTTCTTCATGAGGCGATTCTGCCCTTAGCCACTGACAATTGCTGAAATCAACACAGCGATACCAAGAATGACCATGATGGATCCACCAGTTGCGCGTAATTTTTCAAGTCGCGTATTGCTTTGAGCAAGCCACGCTCGAGCGGTACCAGCAAGAACGCCCCACATTCCATCAGAGATGAAGGCAAGAACGCAGAATGTGAGACCGAGAAAGAGAAGTTGACGCGTTACAGAACTTCCATGGATATCTACAAATTGAGGCAGTACAGCAGCGAAGAAAACTATCGCCTTAGGATTGAGAACTCCCACCCAGAAGCCATCTCGTATTGATTGCAGGGGAGTGGGTCCAACTGGTCCCTGGTTGGTCATATCTGATGCATGCACCGCCCGATTACGAATTGCATCGACTCCGAGGTAGATCAAGTAGAGGCCGCCACCCCATTGCACGGCGACATAAGCGAAGTGGTATTTCTGAAGAATCGGTCCAATTCCGAGTGCAACGAGCGAGGAGAGAACAAACGAACCAGAGACATTCCCAAAAACGGTGAGAATCGATGTTGCTCGACCCCATGCAATCGCCCGCGCAATGACAAAGAGAACGCTAGGCCCTGGTGCGAGGATGATGACCATCGCCGCTATGAGGTATTCCGGGTACCGTGTTGGAATCACTCAGAGAGCCTAGCGTTCTCTTCTTACTTCTAGTTGTTAATTACTTACGGATTTTAGAGACCGCATGGAGTAACTGGTATCCAATAACAGCGACCAAAGTTGCATTCACAATTCCGGTAAATGTGTATTGGCCCTTTGACCATGAGATATCTGAGATACCGATGATGATGGCTGAGGCAGCGATGATGAGGTTATTTGAATTAGAGAAATCAACTTTTGATTCAATCCAAATACGAGCACCAAGGATGCCGATCATTCCGAAGAGCGCCACGGCAACGCCACCAAGTGCTCCAACTGGTGTTGCAGAGAGAACAGCACCGAATTTAGGGGAAAGGCCGAGAAGGATTGCTCCGGCGCCAGCCACCCAATATGCAGCTGTTGAGTAGACGCGAGTTGCCGCCATAACGCCGATGTTCTCTGCATATGTAGTAGTTCCTGAACCTCCACCTGCACCTGCAAGTGTGGTTGCAATTCCATCTGCAAGAAGTGCGTTACCCATCTGATCATCGAGATTCTTGCCTGTCATTGCAGAAACTGCCTTGACGTGGCCAACGTTCTCTGCAATGAGCACGAGAACGACTGGCAAGAAGAGCACCATGATGTTGAACTTAAAGGTTGGTGCTGTGAATGCAGGAGCTGCAAGCCATGCTGCAGATTTAATTCCAGATGTATCCACATTTCCTTGAATAAGTGCAACTACATAACCCACAACGATTCCGGCGAAGATGCTGATGCGACCAAGGAATCCCTTTGAGATTGCGCTAATGAGAGCGATTGATGAGAGCGTGATGATTCCAAGAAGTGGATCCTTTACAAAGTTACCCTTTGCAGCTCCCGCTAGATTGAAACCAATGACAATGACGATAGTTCCGGTAACAACTGGAGGAAGAATTGCATTAATCCAGTTGATGCCTGCAGCCTTTACAGCGAGTCCAACGAGCGCGAGGACGACACCTGTGAAGACGATTCCCCCAAGAGCGCCAGCCATTCCAGCAGATTTATCTGCCATCGCAGCAGAGATTGGTCCGAGGAATGCAAAGGATGAACCGAGATAGCTCGGCACTCGATTTCCAGTAATGAGTAGGAAGAGGAGAGTTCCGATTCCAGAGAAGAAGAGAGTCGTAGTTGGCGGAAATCCGGTAATGATCGGTACGAGAAATGTTGCTCCGAACATCGCTGCAATGTGCTGGAGGCCGACACCGACGGTGCGTGGCCATGTGAGGCGCTCATCAGTGGAGACGACATCGCCGGCGGCGATATCTTTACCGTTTCCATGGAGCTTCCAAGTTAATGACATTTGGATCCTTCCGAGAGAGAGGGTGCCTACAGGCACGCCTCGTTGGGCGGGGAAGGTGGTCTAAGGCTAGGTTCACTGTGGCCTACGCCACGTCTACGGCGCGCCGAGGAAGCTTTGCTTTTAGGGGCTATATCGGGTTAACTATCGCCCAGATATATCGAATCGATATATTAAACGCTATAGATCGAGAAATGAGCCTGCAATGCGTTCACGCGTGGAATCCCTGGAGTTTGCGCTCCTTGGGCTCTTGGCGCAGGGACCACTTCACGGTTATGAGCTCCGCAAGCGAATGGTGACCATCTTCGGCCCATTTAAGGCGATCTCATTCTCAGTTCTCTACCCGCAACTTCGTCGCATGCTCCTTGCTGGCTCAATCCAGGAAGAGGCTGTCGATCGAGGAAGCAAGCGTCCAAGAATTGTCTACGCCATCACCGAACAGGGAATGGCACGTTTCGAGGCGCTCACCGAATCCGTCAGCGCAGATGCTTGGGAAGATGAAGGATTTGAAATTCGTTTCGCATTCTTTAGCCCAACACCTACAAAGAGCCGAGTTCGGATACTTGAGGGACGGCTACGTCGACTTCAGGAGAAGGCAGAAATCCTTCGCGATGAAGTAGAGAAGTCTCCAATTGGAATCGATAAGTACCTTCAAGAGTGGCGCCGCCATTCGCTTGACTCTGCAGATCGCGAAATCTCGTGGCTGCAGGAAATGATTACGACCGAGAGGAAATCTAAGTGAAGATCACAACAGGAGCTGGCGACATTCGCGTTGCCATCGTCGGCGTAGGAAACTGCGCAAATTCACTCGTACAGGGTGTTACTTACTACAAGGATGCAGCAATTGATCAGGAGATTCCTGGCCTCATGCACGCAGTTGTAGGCGGATATCACATCAGCAACGTTAAGTTCGTTGCAGCATTTGATGTTGATTCCAAGAAGGTTGGTCTTGACCTTGCTGATGCTATTTGGGCATCAGAGAACAACACAATCAAGTTTTCAGATGTAGCAAAGACTGGCGTTGAAGTTCAGCGTGGTAAGACACTTGATGGTCTCGGCAAGTACTACAAGGAGACAATCACAGAGTCGACAGCACCTGAGGCAGATATCGTTGCTGCACTTAAGGAAGAGCAAGTCGATGTTCTTATCTGCTACCTCCCAGTGGGATCAGAGCAGGCTGCTAAGTTCTATGCAGAGTGTGCAATTGCAGCAGGTTGTGCATTTGTTAACGCACTTCCAGTCTTTATCGCTTCTGATCCAGTATGGGCGAAGAAGTTTGAAGATGCAGGACTTCCAATCGTTGGAGATGACATCAAGTCACAGGTCGGCGCAACAATCACACACCGCATCATGGCTAAGTTGTTCCAGGATCGCGGCGTTCACCTTGATCGCACCTACCAGCTCAATGTTGGTGGAAACATGGACTTCAAGAACATGCTCGAGCGCGATCGCTTAGAGTCAAAGAAGATTTCAAAGACAAACTCTGTCACTTCACAGCTTGATCACGACATGGGTGCAAAGAATGTTCACATCGGACCTTCTGACTACATTCCATGGCTTGATGATCGCAAGTGGGCATATGTTCGCCTTGAAGGTCGCGCTTTCGGCGACGTTCCATTGAACCTTGAATACAAGCTAGAAGTATGGGATTCACCAAACTCAGCTGGCGTAATTATCGATGCACTTCGCTGTGCAAAGATCGGTCTTGATCGCAAGATTGGTGGAGCGTTGCTCTCACCATCTTCATACTTCATGAAGACTCCACCAGTTCAGTACTCTGATGAGCAGGCTCACATCAAGACTGAGGACTTCATCTCAGGAAAGCTTGAGCGCTAAGCTGTAAAAATCACTTAGATAAAAGGAAAACCCCCGTAACTTCACAGTTGCGGGGGTTTTCTCTTTCCCTCAACCCCTCAACGGAGAGTTTGAGAGAGTTGGGGATGTTAGATCATCGCATCGATAGGAGTGCGACGAAGATGAATTACGCCTGCGATAGTTAAGACAAGCATTAAGAGAGCGCCGGCAAGTGCTGCAATCGCTCCATAGCCCGCAAGTGTTCCGAGTGTGCCGAATGCATATGCAGTAAGAAGTGTTCCGCGAAGCATGTTGCCCTTAAATACTGTTTCTACAGTTGCATCTGCTGCAGCCTTGTTTTCAGGAGTTGCAGAACGTGCTGCTGCTGTAGCCTCGTTATAGGTAGGCATCTTTGACATATGGAATCCGATGAAGTGATCGGCATACATCTCTGCATCTTTACCCGTTGTCATCAGCTTTCCGCCATGTGCTTTGAAGTAAGCGGTGACATCCGCAGCCTCAGCAGAGTTACCTGTTGTTGCAGGCATTGTGATTTCTTGGGCCTTGAGCTGTGAAGTAACAGAATCGCTGGCAAAGGATGCTCCCCAGTTAACAAGGGCCGCTACTGCGAAAAGAAAGACTGTGAGACCAGCTCCGATAAAGGTCACAATCTTGTCAAAAGTTTTACGTTTCATTTTTCTCTCCTATTTACTTCTACGTAAATCCACTCATGTCCCTGAGTGCTATTTACATTAAATACCCGCGGAAAGATGCGGGGGAGAGAAAGAGAGAGTGCTAGCACCTGCAGCAATGTGAGTTGCCGCATAGAAGAGCTATCTGGTTAGTGAATCTCTCGATTGCACATCGCTTGACCTTCGCCATTGAGTTCAAAGTGAGCGCAGGGAACTCCAAGGCGATCAAAGGCAGTGTCTCCGTAGTGGGTGCGGAAGGCGAGGGCGAGGAGAACGCGAATATTTGTATCTCCATCAGAAGTGATATTGAAAGCCTTCGCTGAACGAGAGATTGTATTCTCGACAACTTTCTCGGTGTGATTGGTCTCTCGAGCAATTGCTGCATTGGACTTGCCTTCGCAGAGTAGACCTAGGACTAATTGCTCAAAGGGAGTCAGCTCTCTTGTTGTGATCGTGATATCGCGTGCCATTGTTAGGACCTCTCCGTCGCTATATCCCTATTGTGCTCCTTCCCAAGGCGATAATCTCCACTTACACTCGCCCAATGACGCAAATCACCTCGGAATTGGTCGACCAAGTCCAGATCATTCGATTTAACCGCCCTGAGAAGATGAATGCGCTCACTCGCGAGATGTATGGCGATTTAGCGCGCCTTCTCAACGAGGCAGGTGGAGACTTTGGAGTCCGCGCAGTTGTTCTCTCATCCGTGGGCGATCACTTCACCGCCGGAAACGACATCTTCGACTTTATGAATAATCCTCCGACAGCTGAGGATTCAACCGTTGCCCTCTTTCTTGAATCCCTTCTCAATTTCCCTAAACCTCTCATCGCCTCCGTCAAAGGAAATGCAGTGGGAGTTGGAACGACGATGCTTCTCCACTGCGACATAGTGATTGCATCCGAAGATGCAGCGTTCTCGATGCCATTCACCTCACTTGGTCTGGTGCCTGAGGCCGGATCATCGCTTCTCTTCCCAGCGCTCGTTGGTTACCAGCGTGCAGCAAAGGTCTTCTTCACTGGCGAACCGTTCTCTGCAGATTTTGCCGAAGAGATTGGTCTCGTGGCTGAAATTGTTCTGGATTCAGATGCTGAAGCAATCAAAATTGCGCAGAAGATTGCGAAACAACCACCTACCGCAATTATCAATACAAAGGCGTTGATGAAGGCGAGCAAGCACGATTCAGTAGCAGCTGTCATGAAAGCTGAATTTCAGCTCTTTGCCATGGCCCTTGAATCAGAAGAATTTGCAGATGCTGCAATGAAGTTCATGTCGAAGAAGGGCAAGTAAATGTCACTAGCAGGTAAGAAGATCTTTATCACCGGTGGTTCACGAGGAATTGGACTTGCAATTGCTCTACGTGCAGCTCGAGATGGCGCCTCAATTGCAATCGCTGCCAAAACCGCTGATCCCAATCCGAAGCTTCCGGGAACAATCTTCTCTGCCGCTGAGGAGATTCGCGCCGCTGGCGGAACGGCACTTCCAATTCAATGCGATATTCGCGATGAAGAGCAGATAGAAGCAGCTATTCGACAGGCAGCTCAAGAGTTCGGTGGAATCGATATCCTGATCAACAATGCAAGCGCCATCAATCTCACCAAGACCGAGGTAACTCCGGCGAAGCGATTTGATTTGATGTTTGATGTCAACGTTCGTGGCACCTTCCTTACATCTCAAGCGGCAATTCCATACCTGCGCGAATCTGGCAAAGAGGGTCGTAACCCTCAGATTCTTAACCTTGCCCCACCGCTATCTATGAAAGCAAAGTGGTTTAAGAATCACGTTGCCTACACAATGGCAAAGTATGGAATGTCGATGTGTGTACTCGGTATGGCTGAAGAATTTAAGCGTGATGGAATCGGCATCAATGCACTATGGCCACGCACAGCAATTGATACTGCGGCTCTTGCAATGATCCCTGGAATTGATACCGCTGCCTGCCGTACGCCAGAGATTCTCGCTGACGCTGCCTACGTCATTCTCAACCGCCCCGCTGCTGAATCAACGGGCAATTTCTACGTTGACGATGAAGTCCTTGCGAGTGAGGGAATCACCGATCTCGATAAATATGCCGTTGTACCCGGCACAACAGACTTCTTACTCGATTTCTTCCTCGACTAAAGAGTTGAGCTAGAGGCGGCCTGCATCATGGAGGGCGCCAAGGAAGTTACGTAGCTCTGGACTCTGAGGGTTATCAAAAATCTGCTGAGGCGTTCCGCTTTCGCAGACAACACCTCCTGAGAGAAAGACAACTGAGTCGGCGATCTTCTTTGCAAAGCCCATCTCATGGGTCGAAATAATCATCGTGATGCCATCGGATTTCAGCTCTGCTATCAATGCTAGAACTTCTGCGATCAGAACTGGGTCGAGGGCGCTCGTTACCTCATCGAGTAGAAGCACCTTTGGTCCGGTAGCAATTGCTCGAAGAATCGCCACGCGCTGCTGTTGACCACCACTCAAGAGATTTGGATAGGCATCAGCCTTATCTTCGAGCCCAAATCGCTTAAGAAGTGAGAGCGCATGAACTGTTGCATCATCCTTGCTCTTCTTTTGAACCAATCGTGGTGCAAGCGTGATGTTTTCAAGAACTGTGAGATGGGGAAAGAGATTAAAAGCCTGGAATACAGAACCAATTTTTCCGCGGACCGAGTCTAGGTTGATTCCGTAAGCGCTGATATCGCTTCCTTCGAGCAGGATCTGACCATCACTCAACTCTTCAAGCAGGTTAATGCATCGCATGAGGGTGGACTTACCAGAGCCGCTAGCTCCGATAATGACTGTTGCAGAACCTTGAGGAAAGCGAAGGGAGATATCGTTCAAAACAAGATTCTCACCAAAAGATTTGCGTATGCCGCTAAGTTCAAGAAGGGTGCTCATTAGAAGACACCTTGCGCTTTCTGAGCGCGGTCTTGGCGGCGAATCAGCCAATCTGTGTAACGAGTAAGTGGAATAGTAAGGAGTACGAATAGTCCGCCGGCAACAACATATGGTGTGAAGTTAAATGATTGCGCAGTCTCGATACCTGCGGCGCGAATTGCATCGACTGCTCCCAGGACTGAAATCAAACCAGAGTCCTTCTGAAGGGAGACGAGATCATTTAACAGCGGGGGAGTAACGTTTCGAAAAGCCTGCGGAAGTACTACATGTTGCAGAGTCTGACTATGAGATAGACCGAGCGCACGTGCCGCCTGTCGTTGTGTCGGATTGACGCCCTCAATACCTGCGCGAATTACTTCAGCTACATAAGCAGAATAGGTTAAAACAAGTGCAACCGTGCCCAAGAAGACTGCTGAATTCGGTACATACGAGAGTCGCAGCCCGGGAATGCCAAGACCAACGAGGAAGAGAACGAGCAAGAGAGGCATACCTCTAAAAATGTCGGTGTAAATAGTTGCGACCAGGCGCAATGGGTAGAGCACGGGAGATGTAGTGGTGCGGGCAACAGCAATAGCCAAACCAAAGATAAGTACAAAGAACTCTGCGATAAATAGGACGCGCAGATTAAGGAGGATGCCATCAAAGATTCTTGGAAAGGCTTTCTGCGCATAGTGCCAATTAAAGAATGATTCACGTACTGCGTTAAAGCCCTGGGCGTTAACCACGATTACTGTCAGAAGTGCGCCAAAGATAAGCGTGCTTAAAAGAGCTATCGCGGTAGAACGACGAGAAGCCCGACGCTTTGCATCTTCACGTTGCAGTTGCAACGTAGAAGGTGTGTAAGTCATCGAGCTTCTCGTCTCTACTTATTTCTTAATGTATGCGGTTACTTGAGAACTGGTGCAGATGCGCCAGCAGCGAGCCACTGATCTTCAATCTTTGCAAGAGTTCCATTTCCGCGGAGCTTATCTACGGCTTTTGAGATATCTGCTGTAAGCCAGCTTCCCTTTGATAGAACGAGGCCGAACTGCTCGCCGCCAGCCTTAGCTGGGAACTGGCCTACAATTTTGCCATCCTTAAGGTCAACTGCTGTGATGTAGAAAGCTGTTGGTAGATCAACAACGAGTCCATCAATCTGACCGTTTGCAAGTGCTTGCTTCGCAACATCATTTGTATCAAAGACAGCAGCATCTTGAGTTGGCTTGATGACATCAGTAATGGTTGCGTACGAAGTTGTTCCTACCTGTGCGCCGAGCTTTGCACCCTTTAGGTCTGCGATTGACTTTGCATTTGCAATCTTTGAACCTGCAACAGTGATGACCGCTTGAGTTACATCGTAGTAACCAGTTGAGAAATCGATGACCTTTGCGCGCTCAGGTGTGATTGAAAATTCATTAATATCGAAGTCAAAGTTACGGCATCCTGGAGCTACAACGTTATTAAATGGAACGCGTACCCACTCGACCTTATCTTTTGAGTAACCGAGTTCATCAGCGACTGCATATGCAACTGCTGCTTCGTAACCCTTGCCATTCTCAGGCTGATTGTTATCAAACCATGGGCCGTAAACTGGTTCATCGGTCGCGATCGTAAGAACGTTCTTCTTCACCTGAGGACATGCAGCAGCTTTATCTGAGCCACATGATGTGAGAGTGAGGGCAATGAGGGCAGCGATTGCAGCCGCAGAGATCTTCTTCTTATTAAGAGACATGATTACCTTTCAAATGCGCTTGCCACGACGACTTGTCATGGCCTGGTCTTCACTCGGGGGCACCCCGCCGCTTTGGGAGGGTTGCCGATCATGCTGCCGGTGCATTGCGTGATACTCGGGACCGGGCAGAACCTTACCAATCGCACCCTTTCAGTTGAAATCGCCTACGATGCGCAGATGCAATTAGAGCTCAATGGAACAAATATCATCGATGAATCTGAGCGTGGTGGGTCACCAGCCAGCCTCTTCTGGCCTTGGTGTGGAGCAAATGTCTCGCTCCTCGCCCTCTCATATGGAGCCTTCTTCCTTGGCTTTGGGATCTCATTCCTGCAGGCAACGATTGCGGCGGTCCTTGGAACCGTCCTCTCTTTTCTCTTGGTGGGCGTTAGCTCCCTGGCAGGTAAGAAGTCGAATGCACCAACGATGGTGCTCTCTCGCGCTTCATTTGGAGTGAAGGGAAACCTGATCCCTGGCTTCTTGTCCTACCTCATCTTTGTTGGTTGGGAGACCGTTCTTGTCTCATTAGCAACTCTTGCAACAGGCACTGTCTTTGTACGTGTGGGTCACCTCGATCGCAATCTCTCGATGGCCATCGGCTTCCTTATTGCAATCGCACTTACAGTTTTCGGTGGAGTTCTTGGCCATTCGATCATCATGAAACTTCAGAAGTGGCTCACTCTTGTCACGGTTGCAGCGACCATTCTCTACTTTCTTCTCACCATCGATGAAGTGAATTGGTCTGCCGTTACTTCTATCCCTCATGGAAGTGCAGCAGGATTTATCGGCGCACTCATCTTTGGCGCGACCGGCATTGGACTCGGCTGGGTTAATTCAGCAGCTGATTACTCACGTTACCTTCCTCGAAGTGCATCAAGTAGGGCGGTAGTGGGGTGGACGGTCTTCGGCGCATCTATCGTTCCCATTGCAATGGTTATCTACGGTGCAGCTCTTGCAGGTAGCAGCGAAGAACTCTTTGGTGCCATCGCAAATGATCCAATCGGAGCTCTGACCACCTTGCTTCCTACATGGTTCTTAATTCCATTTGCACTCGTTGCAATCCTAGGACTCGTTGGGGGAGCAATCCTCGATCTCTACTCTTCAGGACTCACATTGATCTCCATCGGGTTGCCGGTCAAGCGTTATGTAGCAGCATCAATTGACTCAGCGATAATGGTTGCAGGAACTATTTATCTGGTCTGGATAGCAGATGACTTCTTCTTCCCATTCCAAGGATTCCTGATTACCCTCGGAGTTCCTATCGCTGCTTGGTCTGCAATATTCGTTGCAGATGTCCTTATGCGAAAGCAGTCATATAGCGAGAACGATCTCTTCAATGAATCCGGTCGCTATGGGGCTTGGAATCTTCGTTCGCTCTCACTGATGGCTATCGGCTCCATTGTTGGTTGGGGATTTGTTACCAATCCATTTGCATCATGGTTGTCATGGCAGGGATATTTCTTAGGAGTCTTCGGCGGAAAGGAAGGTCAGTGGGCGGGCGCGAATCTCGGAGTTGCATTTGCACTTCTCATTGGCTTCTTTGGCTACCTTCTTCTTTCACAACAAGCTATAAAGAGGCAGGAAAGCGCCTAAGCCAAAGAACTCCAAGAAGAGCCGAAATCAGGGCTGCTAGAAATAGCCCTGAGCGAATCTCTGAGTGGATAGTTGGGTCAGTAACAGTGATATCTGCAATGACCAACGAAACTGTCATACCCATTCCTGAAAGTAGCCCAATTCCTGCTACCTCTTTTATATCGAGCTGAGCAGGTAGTCGCAATTGAGTTACACGCACAAGAAGAGCTGTGACCAGGGTGATACCTAGAACTTTTCCGATTACTCGAGCAAGAACAATTGCAAGTGAAGTCTTGCTCCCAAAGGTAGAGAGATCAATAACTGAAAATAGATTGATCCAGATATAGATAGGAATAATTGCAAAGGTCATCAATGGTGCAAGGTATTTTAGAATGGTAGTTCTATAGGGGAGCAGTGAGCCAATCAGCGCCGCTCCAATTGTGTAGAACGCACTAGAAATATCTAGATCGCTTCGATAGAAGATTCCAATGGCAATCAATGAGAAGAGATCATCGGCCACAGCGAGAGTCATAAGAAAGAGCTTGACCGCAGGATTAACTCGTGAGCCAAGAAGGCTAAGAGCTCCAATTGCTAGTGCAACATCTGTCGGCATGACGACAGCCCATGCGCTCTTCTCTTGAGCAATCAAGAGGAAGATCAGCGCTGGAAATACCATTCCACCTAGCGCCGCAAGCGAAGGAAGAATCGCTGCCTTTGCATGAGCTAAGCCATCACGGATTTCTATTCCGATGATGAGAAATATTGCAAAGGTCAAGAAGTGGTTAAGCACGGAGAAAGAGTAACGCCCACCTAGGAGGATAGGCGGGCGATTACGCTTTTACTTATGCAGCGAGCTGAACATCCTCGCGAGATGATCGAGCCGCTCTTAAAGGTGAAACATCAATAATGAGGTGTTCCAGTGGAGGATTGCTAAGACCCAACTTTGAGATGAAGAAGAGCGTGGCTGGAACTGCTCCTAAGAGGATGAATGCGATGAACATATCTGCCACTACCTTTCGTTGTAAGTAACTCTTACATTGCAGATAATGCACTTCGTTGCTGAGGTAGCGCCTTAGATAACCTGAAAGAATCCTTAGAAAAGGTCAGATAGAATCAGCATATGAGCGGGAAAATAGGCGCGCTGGCTCGCAAAGTGATCCCGCAAGAGCCCCACCTTCGAATTCTGGCTGGTTCAACTTTCGTCAATACCTTCGGCAATGGCCTCTTCATGACTGTTGATGTCATCTACTTCACCACCGTCGTTAGACTCTCACCCGCTCAGGTGGCTCTAGCCATCTCTATCGCAGGTGGATTGGCGATGACTCTTAGCGTTCCTTCCGGTCATATCGCAGATCGCTTTGGACCTCGAAATATAAGCGCCTACGCAGTTGCTGCCGAAGGTGTAATCATGGCTGGGTTGGTCTTCGTACACAGTTATGTGCCATTCCTTGCAATTCATATTGTGATGGGGATGCTCGGTGTGGTTGCGCAGACAACTCGTATGGCAACGATCGCAAAGCTCGGGGGAGAAGAATCTCGCGTACAACTTCGCGCCTATCAGCGCGCTGTTACGAACTTTGGAATTTCGGTCGGAACTCTCTTTGCAGGTATTGGTTTAGCGCTGAACAATCCGGCGGTCTATAAAGCTCTCCTTATCGGAGATGCAATTACCTTCGTTATTGCCGGTTTGATGTATCTCAAGCTGCCATTCGTTGAACCAACTGTAGAACGTGGTGAACCATTCTCATTTGCTGCCATGAAGGATAAAGTTTTTCTCGGTGCGACTCTCTCAAATGCATTCATGTCAGTCCACTTCGTACTTCAATCAGTTGCCATTCCGCTCTGGGTAGTACGCGAGACTAACGCGCCTCGATGGTGGGTATCTGTCATTATGTTGATGAATACAATCGCTGTGATGCTCTTGCAGGTTGCAGCAAGTAAAGGCTCGGCCACTCTCTTTGGAGGAGCCAAGCACTACCGTCTCGCTTCATACTTCCTCTCTCTCGCATGCCTACTCTATGCATACGCACACGGGGTGAATGCGGTAATCGCATCACTCCTTCTTGCACTTGGAATGGCATCGCACATTGTTGGCGAGCTAATTGGCTCTGCAGGTTCATGGTCTATTGGATTTGGACTGGCAGATGAGAACCATCAAGGCCAGTATCAAGGCGTATGGGGGCTCTCATGGGGACTCAGCGGAACTCTTGGTCCAGCACTCGTCACAGCACTTGTCATTGGTATGGGAATTTCTGGATGGTGGATTCTCGCTGCAATCTTTGCCATTAATGGAACGGTGATGCATAAGTTGGTTACAAAGTCTTGGACTCATACACCAGAGTCAAAGGCGATTTAAGCCGCGCTCTGCTTCGCGGACGGCAGCTCGCCCAAGATCTGGATGATCCTTTAAGAATTTCCTCACCGCAGATGGACTGATCGGTGATAGATCGCGAAGCGCCCAACCGATCGCCTTCACAATGAAGAATTCTTTAGAATCTGAGTGATCGTCACAATATTGAAGAACGAGATTCACATCTGTTTCAAATCGTCGCCCACGTTGATGCTGAATTGCAGCGCGATTGAGCCACATATTCTCTGACTTATTCCATTTCGCGATCAACTTCTCGCATCCATACTTATCGGTCAGTGGTGAGACTGCAACGCTTCCCAAGCCATCGACTGTGTCCCACCAAGACTTGGTAGAAATAAGATATTCCGCATGATCTGCAAGGAAGTTCTTATCGGCGATTTTCCAATGAATTCCGATCAGGTCATTGGCCGCATATTGGAACTCACGCTCAGCTAACTTCCAGAGCTTTCGAGCTGTTGAGCCCAGTTCCTCAGATGTTGGAATGCGCATCTCTTTAGCAATCCTCTTTACAAGGTTCCTGCGCTCAGGTGTGGCGACACCGATAAATGGCGCAACATCCTTCATATACAGCTGCGCACCGATGGCGCGCTTACGCTCTCCCATTCCCTTCAGGGCAGGGGAGAGTTCACCAACAAACTCTGCTGCGAATGTCATTTACTTACTCTTCTCCACCGGTGGTTCTACCGACCAAGGGAACTCAATCCATAGATCTGTGTGGCGCCATGCGTAATCTGGCTTTTCGACGCTGTGGGATTTCTCGTAAAGCACGGCACTACGAACTTCCTGAACATATTCACCGCAGAACTCGCGTACCAATTTAAGTGTGGCACCGGTATCGGCGACATCATCGGCGACCAATACTTTGAGGCCGGTGAGATCTACTTTATTGGGGACTGGTGGCAAAACAACTGGGAGCGCTAAACGTTCATTGACGCCGGTATAGAACTCAACGGACATCGTAAATGTGTTCTTCACGCCCAGGGCGTAGCCGAGAGCACCACCGATCAACAGTCCTCCTCGAGCGATACTAAGAATAATGTCGGGTTCATAATTTGAATCCTTGATTACTTGAGCCATTTCTCGGACTGCCAGTCCGAACTCTTCATAACTCAATCTTTCCCGTTCATCACTCATGGTGTGATGATAACGGACCATGAATCAGCTTAGAAGGCTCGTATCGGGCGCACTCGGTAGCTCGCAGATTTCAAGCCACCGCCTTGGTTGCCAACTCCATTTACCGTTCCGAACTGTTGTACCCAGTTGAGAGTGGCAGAACCCTGAGAAGAAGACTGGTAATACTCGGCAAGTAAGCCTGAACCGCTAGCTCCAGTTCCAGAGTTGAGAGCGCCACCAGTACACACGGTTGTCGCGTTTTGCACGATGCCACGATTCCATTGACATAGGAGATTCAATTCAGTCGTAGTAGGTAAATACCAGTCAGAGCGAGAGCCACCTCTGTACGCGCGCGCCAAACCTGCTGCCGTTGTGGCGTCGTTTCCTTGCGAGACTATGGCCGCAGAGTATTTATAACCGAGACCAATCTCTGTTGGATCATTGAGCGCCGTTGATTGGGAGACGATTCCAGGAACTGCGGTACTTTGATAACTAGCATTCGCCCAGATATTGAGTGGGTCTGCGCCTGTATTCCAGCCGTATGGTGCAACTTCTAAGTAGTGGCAAGTCGAAGTGAATGTTGGACCACAATTAAATCCACCTCCTGCATCAACGTAATAGATAATTCCGCCACCGGGGCCGGCATTTCCAATTACACAAGAACCACCGGTAGCGCAGGTAAGAATAGTTGAGGCACTTTCCAAGGTTATTTTGAAGACGTTTGCAGATGCCACGGTGGAAGTAAGAGTTAACATCACTGAACTAGAAGTTCCTTGAGCCCCTTGGTTCGACAAAGTGCCGTCAGTGGATGAGAAAGTCCCATCAGAAGCTATGGCGATTGAAAAAGCTGTTAGAGCTGTTCCTGAATCTCCATAAGCCTTCAAGGTCAAAGTTCGACCTGCACATCCCTGTAGGGTCGTGTCCAAATTAGAGATAGTCACGATTGAAAAGTTGTATCCACCGGCTCCAGCTGCATTGGCAAATGAGGATTGTGGCGTGAGCGTTACCGACTTGTCGCAAGATACAGTCTGAAGAACACCTTGCCCAAACTCAACCACATTTCCTGAGTTCAAGGATATGTTGCCAGCAAACGTTGATTGAATGAAGAAACCGGCTACTAGCAGCAACCCAACTGTAAAAATTGATTTCGAACGCCGAGACTGGAATTGCTCATCCTCATTCGGATCATCTGAGTACCAGTCGGACATGAGGTAATCGTACCGGCACTGAGGCTAGCTTCATATGAGAACAAAAATGGCCCCCGATCTCTCGAGGGCCATTTTTGTAAGACGACTTAGATGTCGTAGTAAAGCTCGAACTCAGCTGGATGCGGACGTAGACGTACGTAATCAACTTCGTTTGTACGCTTCCAATCGATCCATGTTGCGATGAGATCGTCTGTGAAGACTCCACCCTTTGTGAGGAATTCGTGGTCCTTCTCGAGTGAATTAAGAACTGCATCGAGTGAACCTGGAACCTGTGGGATAGCTGCAGCTTCTGCGCCCTCGAGCTCGTAGAGATCCTTATCAACTGGAGCAGGTGGTTCGATCTTATTGACGATTCCATCGATGCCAGCCATGAGCATTGCTGCAAATGCGAGGTATGGGTTTGATGATGGATCTGGGCAACGGAACTCAACGCGCTTTGCCTTTGGTGACGATCCTGTAATTGGGATACGGATACATGCTGAACGGTTACGAGCTGAGTAAACGAGGTTTACTGGAGCTTCGTATCCTGGAACCAAACGACGGTATGAGTTAACAGTTGGGTTGGTGAATGCAAGAAGTGATGGTGCATGCTTCAAGAGTCCACCGATATACCAACGTGCCATATCTGAGAGATCGCCATATGTGCCAGCTTCGAAGAAGAGCGGCTTGCCATCCTTCCAGAGTGACTGGTGTACGTGCATACCTGAGCCGTTATCTCCGAAGAGTGGCTTTGGCATAAATGTTGCTGTCTTGCCGCCTTCCCATGCAACGTTGCGGATGATGTACTTAAACTTCATCAACTCATCGCCTGCAGTAAGAATGTCGGTGAACTTGTAGTTGATCTCCATCTGTCCAGCTGTTCCCACTTCGTGGTGTGAACGCTCAACGAGAAGACCTGCACGACCGAGCTCCATTACCATTTCATCACGAAGATCTGCATACTGATCTGTTGGTGAAACAGGGAAGTAGCCGCCCTTAATACGTGTGCGGTAACCGCGGTTAGGTGTTCCATCAGGATCTGCAACGATGCCTGTATTCCAAGCACCTTCGTAAGAATCGATGTGGTGGAATGACTCGTTGATGCCTGTCTTAAATCGAACTGCATCGAAGACATAGAACTCTGCTTCTGGAGCAAAGAATGCCTGATCTGCGATACCTGTTGACTTCAAGTATTCAACTGCCTTCGCTACAACGCCACGTGGATCGCGTGAGTAAGGAGTGTTATCTGACGGATTGTGAACAGAGAAGATAATGACGAGAGTCTTCTCAAGACGGAATGGATCGATATATGCAGATGATGGAACTGGAAGTAGCTTCATATCTGATTCGTGAATTGACTGGAATCCGCGGATTGATGAACCATCGAACATCAAACCATCTGTGAAGACTGCTTCATCAAATGATTCAACTGGAACGTTGAAGTGGTGCTGGATTCCTGGAAGATCAGTAAAGCGAACATCAATAAGCTTGACGTCTTCCTTCTTGATATACGCGAATATTTCGCTTGAATTCTTAAACATATGTATGACTCCCAATAAGTCTCATAGTCGAATTGACCCTGTCGAAAGGGCTCGACTTTGAGCCTTTCTATGTGGCAGAGCCTAGAACCTGAATGGCCACTTATGTGAATTGGCGTGTTACGCCTATGTAACAAATCGACCGACTTGTCTCATCTCGGTAGGCTTACCGCCATGTATCCACGCATCAGCCAGGGCCGTCGTGCGCTCGGTATCACAATAGACTGGCTAGCCGCCTATGCGGTCACCTTGGGCTTCTTTGCTGGGAGTGGCACATTTCTAGAGCGTAGCCGTGGAATCGGTGGAACCGTTCTTCTCGTCTTGACCATCGAGTACCTGATCTTGGTTTGCTTCGGTGGATCTTCATTTGGCCACAGAATCGTGGGCCTCAAAGTTATTCGTTTTAGCGATGGGGGAGCTGCAACGCCGCTTCAGGCGTTGATTCGAACTCTTCTGATGGTGATCATCATTACCGCAATTACATTTGATGAGAATGGTCGTGGAGTAAATGAGCGTCTATCTAATACCGTTTTAGTAAGACGGTAATTACTTAATCTTTACACCCTTAGGCATTGGTCCCTTTGGAACTGGCAGAGACATTCCGCCGACAGCCTTAAGGCGCATACGAAGTTCACGCATCTGATGTGCTGAAAGCTTCTTAGGCAATTTCTGAACATGCTTCTGCAACTTCTTGAGTGGGACCTGGCCAGCGCCATCGCCAACAACGATCAAAGTTATTGGAGCACCTGGTGCATAACGTTCTGACTTCTTCTTCTCATCTTGCAACATCTGAGTCGTTGCAGACCCGCCCTCGGCGGTAAGAACAATTCCGCCGCGACCAATGCTGCGGTGGACCATATCTTGGTTTCGGTTAACAGCAACTGCAGGAGTTGTTGTCCATCCCTTACGGATAGCCATCAAGACAGATGCGCCGGCACCAATCTGACCTTCGATTGATGCATAGGCGGCTGAGCCTGCGATACGAGTAAAGATCACTAAAGCCACGATCATTGAAGATGGGAGGCCAATAAATGCTGCATAGATCGGATGTCCGCCCCAAGCACCAAGCGCGATTGCAACTGCGGTAACTCCGAGAATTACTCCAAGGAGGAGCGCGCCAATCCAAGGTTTTACGCTCTTCGTGATTGCATAAGCGTCACGGAACTCTTTAAAACGTGGGGACTTGACCTTCTCTTCTTTATTCTTAGCCATGCCCGTTAGTTTAGGGGAGCAGGTGCGGTACCACCAAGGCGAACAGGCGCCCAGCGCTGACCTTGATGTGAATCTGGATACTTTTCCTGTATTTCGTGGAGCATTTTCACCATCGCTCCGCGCAAAATTGCCTCACCAGCTTCTACATCGCTGCCTTTTTCAAAGTAGATCGGTTCACCAAATGTTACAGAGATAGGGACTCCGCGTTGAGCCAGATTTCGCTTTACCTTCTTAGTCCAGAGGCGTTGCGATCCCCAGATGATTGTTGGAATCACTGGTACTCCAGCGCCTTGCGCCAAACGGACTGCGCCGCTCTTGAGCTCTTTAATTTCGAAGGAGACAGAGATTGTGCCTTCAGGGAAGATGCCGATGATTTCACCATCGCGAAGAGCACGAAGTGCTGCAACTAGTGATGCAGAACCATTGGAGCGATCAACGCTGATGTGGTGCATTCCTCGCAAGAGTGGACCGGCAACTTTATTATCAAAGAGCTCCTTCTTCGCCATAAATCGCACATAGCGCTTCATGGGAAGCGCAGCGGTACCGACGAGTGCGAAATCAAGATAGCTAATGTGGTTCATCGCAAGAACAGCGCCACCGTGGTTTTGATCAGGCAGATGCTCAATTCCTTGAAAATCAAATTTGAGTCCAAGAGTTTTCCAGAGCGTGCGAAGGGCAACGACAACTGGGGGATAGACGAGATCAGCCACGTAGAGCGCGCTTTTCCTGAGCCTGCTTGTAGAGACGTCCCGCGCGATATGAAGAACGCACAAGTGGTCCGCTCATTACGCCGCTAAATCCAATATCTTCAGCGCGCTTTGCAAGATCGACAAACTCATCTGGCTTTACCCAACGCTCGACTGGGTGATGCTTATTTGTTGGACGTAGATATTGAGTGATTGTGATGAGGTCGCAACCTGCTCCATGCAAATCTTCAAGGGCTTGAATAACTTCACTGATCTCTTCGCCAAGTCCAAGGATCAAATTCGATTTTGTAATCAAACCGAATTCACGTGCCTGAGTAATGACATTGAGGGATTTTTCATAGGTAAATGCAGGGCGAATTCGCTTGAAGATACGGGGAACAGTTTCAAGGTTATGTGCAAATACTTCTGGGCGAGTCTCAAAGACTTGATTGAGAAGTTGTGGCTTTGCACCGAAATCAGGAGCAAGCATTTCAACGCCTGTACCAGGGTTGAGTTCATGAACCTTGCGAATGGTCTCTGCATAGAGCCATGCGCCCTCATCTTCTAAATCGTCGCGCGTTACACCTGTAATAGTTGCGTACTTAAGTCCCATTGATTGAACTGATTCTGCGACGCGGCGTGGTTCATCGCGATCGATGGGTTCTGGCTTTCCAGTATCGATATTGCAAAAGTCGCAGCGACGAGTACAACGTTCGCCACCAATGAGAAATGTTGCCTCTTTATCTTCCCAGCATTCAAAGATATTTGGACATGCAGCTTCTTGGCAGACGGTATGTAGAGATTCTGTCTTTACCAATGAGCGAAGGCGCGTGTACTCAGGTCCCATGTTGGCGCGAGTCTTGATCCATTCAGGCTTTCGCTCAATAGGAGTTTCAGCGTTACGAGCTTCAATGCGAAGAAGCTTGCGGCCATCTGGTGCGATTGTCATGCGCTCACCTTTGTTAGTGCTTCGTAGAGATACTTCTCTACAACGGGGGTTACCTCTGCAATTGTAATTTCTCGCTCGAGTTCTTGGGCTAGGGATGTCACTGCGGCATCTGAAATTCCGCAAGGAATGATTGCTTCAAAGGAAGTTAAGTCAGGGTTCACGTTGAGGGCAAAGCCATGCATCGATGTACCTGATGCGACGCGAATGCCAATCGCTGCGACCTTACGTTCGCCCTTCTCGTCGACAACCCAGACTCCAGAACGTCCAGCGACTCGAACGCCCTTAATACCAAAATCTGCACATACCTTGATGAGACCAGCTTCAATCTCTCGGACAAAGCCAACGAGCTCGTGGGGATTGCTCAATCGCACAATGGGATAACCGACCAATTGGCCCGGGCCATGCCAGGTGATCTTTCCGCCGCGATCGACATCGAGAACACGTGCACCATTTCCAGGGCGTTCTTCATCAAGTGTTCGCTTGCCAGCGGTATAAATAGATGGATGCTCCAGAAGGATAAGAGTGTTAGGGCGAACGCCAGCTGCGACCTCTGAGTGGATCGTTCGCTGAATAGCAAGAGCCTCTTCATATTCAACTAACCCGCTTCGCTTGAGAGCGAGAGGGGAGGAGTCAATTGCAGGCACGAGGTAAGCCTAAAGGTAGACTCCCGCCCATGCTAATTAAGAATAAAAAGCCCGTAGCCCTCGCCGTTTTAGTCGTAATCGGCTGGTTCATGATCACCGGAATCTTCGGCCCACTCTTCGGAAAGCTCTCTAGCGTCCAAGAGAATAACAATTCAAACTTCCTGCCTAAGGGCTCTGAGGCATCTCAGGCATCAGATGCCATCTCCAAGTTCTCTGATGGCAAGGCATTTAACTTTCCGACCCTCGTCCTCTTTGAAGGAGAGGCATCACCAACTGCAATTGCTGCAATCAATCAGCACTTCGCAGGTGTTCCAGAGCTCACATTGGATGGCACATCAGCGAAGATCGGTGATTACATTCTGAGTGGTGCGAAGGTGACTGCTTTCCCATCACAAGATGGAAAGGCAATTCTCGTCAATGTTCCACTAGACGGTGAATCCATTTCGAAGCTTCTACCAAACGATAAGCCCGTTCTTCCAGCTGTTGTTCAGGCTCTTCGTGATGACGCGGCACCGATTGCAAAGGCTCAAGGACTGACTCCATATGTAACTGGCCCTGGCGGAATCCTCGGAGATCTCTTTAGCGCATTTGGAACTCTCGATTCATCACTCTTGCTCACGACACTTGGTGTGGTTGCGCTGATTTTGATTGTTGTCTATCGCTCACCAGTTCTCTGGATTATTCCTTTGATGTCAGCGATGTTTGCCCTTTCAACAGCAGGCGGAATCGTTTACTTGCTCGCGAAGAACAACATCATCGACGTTGATGGCCAGTCTCAAGGAATTCTCTCCGTGCTTGTAGTCGGAGCAGCAACCGATTATGCGCTCCTTCTCATCGCTCGCTACCGTGAAGAGCTCCATCACAACGAATCACGATTCGATGCCATGAGAGCTGCATATAAGGGGGTCTGGGAGCCAATCCTGGCCTCTGGATCAACTGTTGCTATCTCACTCTTGATGTTGCTCTTTAGCCAATTAACGAGCACAAAGGGTCTTGGACCAATTGGTGCAATCGGCATCGTCGCGTCAATGATCACGATTCTTACATTCCTACCTGCTGCTCTCGTTCTATGTGGACGATGGGTTTTCTGGCCACGTAAGCCTCGCAATGATGGCGATGACCATGTCCTTAGCGGACCTTGGTCGAAGGTTGCGAATTCAATTGGAAAGAATCCACGAAAGGCGTGGGCTATTACCGGTGTCGTTCTACTCGCACTAGCCTTCACATCTTCAACTCTCAAAGCTGATGGCCTAGGAACAGTAAATTCATTTACAGGAAACCCTGAATCTGTTGTCGGCCAGAAACTTCTCAATACTCACTTCCCTGCGGGTGAAGGCGATCCAACGAAGATTGTTGTCGCTCAAGGTAAGGCAGATGCAGTTATTGCGAGCGTCTCTGCAGTTAAGGGAGTAACTGGCGTTTCATACGAGGTCGATCCAATGACTCAGAATGTGAAGTCAGTTGGTGGAAAGGTCATCCTCGATGCAACCCTGGATAAAGCTCCAGATAGCGTTGATGCCGGTAAATACATCACTCCTATTCGCGAGGCTGCGAAGAAGGTAGACCCAACTGCTCTTGTTGGCGGAACATCAGCTACCTACTTCGATGTCCGCACAGCAAATAATCGAGATAACCATACGATTATTCCAATCATCCTATTTGTTATCACTCTGATTCTCGGTCTGCTTCTTCGAAGCATTCTTAGCGCAGTGGTGCTTCTGGGAACGGTTGTTCTCTCATACTTCGCAACGCTCGGTGTCTGTGCATTGGTCTTCAATCACATATTCGGCTTTGCAGGTGGTGATAATTCATTCCCACTATTTGCCTTTATCTTCCTTGTAGCACTCGGTATCGATTACAACATCTTCCTGATGACTCGAGTTCGTGAAGAGTCAGCAAAGATCGGTACCCGTGCAGGTGTAGTCAAGGGCGTAACAGTGACAGGTGCGGTTATTACTTCTGCAGGAATCGTTCTTGCAGCGACCTTCGCTGTTCTTGGATTACTTCCACTCGTTCCACTTGCAGAGCTCGGTTTTGCAGTTGGATTCGGTGTATTGCTCGATACCATCATCGTTCGCTCGATTTTGGTTCCAGCGCTCGTCCATGAGATCGGTCCAAAGATCTGGTGGCCATCGAAGCTTCAAGATAAGTAGAGACGATGAGCTATGTAGTTATTGGTGGTGGACTCGCCGGCCTCAGCGCTGCAATCACGCTGCAGGAGGCCGGTGAATCCGTCGAACTTTATGAAGCATCTGATGATCTCGGAGGCCGAGTTCGATCTGATTACATCGATGGCTACATTCTCGATCGAGGCTTCCAGCTCATCAACTCTGGCTATTCAGAGATCAAGCGCCTTCAAGTTATCGAAGAGATTGATTTCTGCAAATCAGATCGCACCATTGATGTCATCACGCCTTTCGGCATTTCATCTATTGGAGATCCTCGACTTCATCCGATTCTTGCAACTCGCTCACCCCTCGGATCTCTCGCAGAGAAAATATCAGTACTGAAATTTGTGGGGGATAAGCCCAATAGTTCAATCTCTCTCCGTGATGCTCTCCTTGCATCGGGTACCGGTGATCTCTATGAGAATGTACTCAAACCATTTCTTCGCGGAGTTTTCCTGACCGATCTCGAAAATATCGATAGCTCATACGGTCGAGAGATTATTAAGAGTTTTGTTGTCGGGGATTCAGGTCTGCCTCGAGCAGGTGCTGGCGCGTTATCAGAAGCACTTGGTGCTCGCGTTGAGAATGTCATCCTCAACAACCCGATCGATTCTCTGCAGCAATTTGCCGGCAAGAAGGTCATCCTTGCAACTGATGCTCATACAACAGCGAAGTTGACACGCATTCCGCTAGAGACTGGATTTGCCGATAGCCACACCTGGTACCACGCGCTACCTGCAGGAGTGATTTCTTCAAAGCGCTTGCGAGTAACTAGTACAGCTAACCCAATTGTTAACTCAATTGCCCTCAGCAATGTTGTCTCTCAATACGCACCAGAAGATAAAACACTGATTTCATCTACTGCAATATCCTCAATCACAGATGAACAAGCTCTCAATGAAATCGCTAAGTTCTGGGGAATCGCTCCATCAGATTTCGAATTGATTAAGCGTTACGACATTCGAAATTCATTGCCGGTATTTAAACCGGGTAAGAATGGCGTGACATCCGCACGTATCAATGACGAACTCTTTATTGCAGGCGATTACCTGACTGCAGGATCACAGAACGGTGCGCTCTTATCGGGACGCCTTGCGGCTATGGAGTCACTCGCTCACTAGAGCGGTGAGAGCACTGGTGATGTGCGGGTAATCCCACTCAAAGCCTGCTTCGGTAAGCGCTTGCGGTATTACCTTCTTTGAGCCAAGGATCTCGCCGCTAAATCCACCGAGAGCAATCTTGAGAGCAATCGCTGGAGCCGGGAAGAGCGCCGGGCGGTGCATTGCACGAGCGAGTGCTGATGTGAATTCTTGATTGGTAACTGGATTTGGCGCAGTCAGATTCACCGGTCCAGAGATATCTCCTTCGAGCATAAATGTGATTGCACGGATGAGATCGTGAAGAGTGATCCAAGACCACCACTGCTTACCGTTACCCATCTTGCCGCCTAGGCCAAAGCGAAAGAGCGGAAGCATCTTGCCGAGCGCTCCACCAGTGGGATCGAGAACGAGACCTGTGCGAATCTTTACTGTGCGAGTGTTCTGTGCAAGATCTGCTGCACCTTCCCATTCGCGACAAACAGCTGCGAGGAAATCATCACCAGCCTTATCTGATTCAACAACTGCACGATTACCTGATTCGCCATACCAACCGATTGCGCTAGCTGATATGAAGACCTGTGGAGCAAGTTCTGTCACGGCATTAGCAATCGTTGTTGTTCCCAGAAGACGTGAGTTGAGAATCTCTGCTTTGTACTTCTTATTCCAGCGCTTATCTCCAACGCCGACACCTGCAAGGTGGATGATTGCGTCGACGCCACGAAGAGCCTCAAGGTCTACATAATCTGTCTTTGGTTCCCACTGAACTTCATCAGGGGAGACAGGAGCGCGACGTACTAAGCGCTGAACTGTGTGTCCCTCGCTCTTGAGGTGACCAACAAGAGCTGAACCGATAAGACCAGATGCACCTGTAATTGCGATGCGCTGTGGGGTGCTCAAATTAGAGACCCAAATCAGCTTCGAATGCGCCGCCTTCTAGTCGCTCCTTAAGAGTGACCAAGAAGCGTGCAGCATCTGCACCATCTACAACGCGGTGATCGTATGAGAGACCGAGGTAGACCATTGATCGAATCGCGATTGACTCTCCGCCATCGTCACCCTTTACAACCATTGGACGCTTCACAACTGCGCCGAGTCCAAGGATTGCAACCTGTGGCTGATTAATGATTGGGGTATCAAAGAGCGCTCCACGTGAACCTGTATTGGTGAGAGTAAATGTTCCTCCACCGAGCTCATCTGGAGTGACCTTGTTATCGCGTGTGCGTGCTGCAAGGTCTGCAATCTTGCGAGCAACGCCACCCATGTTGAGGTCGCCAGCGTTATGAATTACTGGAACCAAGAGGCCGCGCTCTGTATCTACTGCGATACCGAGGTGCTCTGCACCGTGATAAATAATCTGATCGCCTTCAACAGAAGAGTTGAGAACTGGATGTTGCTTGAGAGCTTCACATGCGGCAACTGCAAAGAATGGAAGGAATGAGAGCTTGACGCCTTCACGCGCTTCAAATGTCGCCTTTGAGCGATCACGTAGTCGAGCAATCTTTGTAACATCTACTTCAATGACAGTTGTGAGCTGGGCTGAAACTTGAAGCGACTCGACCATGCGAGCTGCAATAACTTTACGAAGGCGTGACATTGTCACTGTTGTTCCGCGAAGTGGTGATGCTGCAACTACCGGTGCAGCCTTAGGTGCAGACGCAACTACTGAATTCAGACCTTGGGCTGGAACCCCTGCCACAGCACTGTTTGATAATGGCTCGGACACTGTACGAGGTGCCGCGCTCTCAACATCTTCACGACGGATACGTCCGCCGATTCCTGTTCCCTTAACGGAAGCAAGGTTGACGCCAAGATCATTAGCAAGCTTGCGAACAATAGGAGTCACATAAGCATCTGCTGGTTGTGAAACAGGAGCTGCTGGTGCTGATGCAACCACTGGGGCAGCAGGAGCAACAGGTGCTGGGGGAGGCGTCACTGGCGCAGCTACTGGTGCTGCAACTGGCGCAGGTGGCGGAGTAACAGGTGTTGTTACGACCGGAGCCGGAGCTGCTGGTGCAGGCGTTGGTGCGGCACCATTAGCTGCGCCGATAAGTGCAAGACGCGCTCCGACTGGAACAGTTGTATCTACTGGAACATCGATTGCAAGAAGTGTTCCGGCAACAGGTGAAGGAATCTCTGTATCAACTTTGTCGGTTGAAACTTCAAGAAGTGCTTCATCTACTGCAACAGAATCGCCTACGTTCTTAAGCCAACGCGTGACAGTTCCTTCTGAAACTGACTCTCCGAGAGCTGGCATTGTGATGACAGTTCCTGCGGATGCCGCAGCTGGTGCTGCAACAGACGCAGGAGTTTCTACAACTGGTGGAGCCACTGGAGCTGGTGTTTCAGCAACAGGAGCTGGAGGGGGAGTTGGTGCCGCAGGGGCAACAGGTGCCGCAGGAACCGGAGCTGAAGCGCCAGCTGAATCAGCAATGATTGCAAGCTCTGCACCGACTGGAACAGTCTGATCAACGCCGACAACAATTTTCTGCAGTACGCCAGCAACTGGTGAAGGAATCTCTGTATCTACCTTGTCGGTTGATACTTCGAGGAGCGGTTCATCAACAGCGATGTGATCGCCTTCAGCCTTAAGCCAACGTGTGACTGTTCCTTCGCTGACTGATTCACCAAGTGCTGGCATTGTTACTGAAAATGTCATCTGATTTTCTCCTCTATACCTTTAACTTAATTCTTAACCGTGGGCGTGAAGTGGCTTGCCAGCAAGGGCCATGTGAGCCTCGCCCATCGCCTCGGACATTGTTGGGTGAGCATGGATGAGAGGAGCAACATCATCTGCAGTTGCCTCCCAGTTGAAGATCAATTGTGCTTCAGCAAGAAGTTCACCAACACGTGCACCGACCATATGGATTCCAAGTACTGGTCCATTCTTCTGCGCAACCAGTTTGATTGAGCCTGCTGTCTTGAGAATCTGTGCCTTGCCATTTCCTGCGAGGTTGTAATCAACTTCAACAACATCGTATCCGCGCTCTTTTGCAACCTTCGTTGAGAGGCCGACAGAGGCAACTTCAGGCTCCGAGTAGGTAACGCGTGGAACGCCGTCGTAGTTGATTGGGCGTGGATTGAGTCCGGCAATTGTCTCTGCAACGAGGATTCCTTCCTGGAATCCAACGTGTGCGAGCTGAAGAGTTGGGATGATGTCGCCGACAGCGAAGATTCCTGGAACATTTGTACGGCAGTGATCATCGACGAGGACATAACCGCGATCCATTGCAATGCCAGCCTCTTGGTAACCGATGCCATCTGTTACTGGGCCGCGACCGATTGAAACGAGAAGTACATCAGCTGTAAATTCACGACCATCTTCAAGTGTCACAGTGACTGAATCAGGATTGACGCGGTGAGACTTGAACTTGATACCGAGCTCAAAGTTGATGCCACGCTTGCGATATGCGCGCTCGAGTAACTTTGAAGATGATGCATCTTCAAGCGGTACGAGGTGGTTGAGGCCCTCAATGATTGTTACCTCAGAACCGAATGACTTCCAGACAGATGCAAATTCGCAACCGATAACGCCACCGCCAAGAACGATTGCGCTCTTAGGAATGTAATCGAGCTTCGTGCCGTGATCAGATGTGATCACACGTTGACCATCGATATCGAGGCCAGGAATTGTCTTTGCATATGAGCCGGTCGCGAGAACGATGTTCTTACCTGTGTACTGCTGACCGTTGACTTCAATAGTGTTGTTATTAACGAGGCGTCCCTTGCCCTCGATATATGTCACGTTGCGAGATTTGATCAAACCTTGGAGGCCCTTGTAGAGGCCGGCGATGACGCCATCCTTATATGAGTTGACGCCATTCATATCGATTGAGTTGAGCTGAGCGTTGACGCCGAAGATATGAGACTCACGTGCGCTATCGGCTACTTCGCCTGCATGGAGGAGCGCCTTTGTTGGGATACATCCACGGTGGAGGCATGTGCCGCCGACCTTGTCCTGTTCGATGAGTGCAACTGAGAGACCTAGCTGTGCACCTCGCAGGGCTGCTGCGTAACCACCGCTGCCGCCACCAAGAATGACAAGATCAAAATTCGACATTGAGCAACTCCTTAAACCCGTAGGCGAAAAAGACTTTCTACGCCCATATCTTGCCAGCCTTAGGCGTGGATGACTAACTCGGGAGGAGTCTCATGGCTCACTATTCAGCGGCGGCGATAGCCATCTCAACTAGTGAGCGCAAGGCGATGCCAGTTCCGCCAACGGGGGTATATCCATGGGGCTCTGAGTCGTTATAGGCAGGTCCTGCAATATCGAGGTGGAGCCATGGGAGCTCATCAGAGACAAACTCCTTGAGGAAGAGTCCAGCTACCAACATGCCACCCATTCGCTCGCCCATATTTGCAAGGTCTGCGACAGGGGAGTCGAGTGATGGACGAAGATCTGCGGGCAGTGGCATTGGCCAGAAAGATTCGCCAGATTTTTTGATGACATCCATAAAGTGGGCAGAGAACTCTTCGTTATTTGTCATGACCGCACTTGTTCGCTTTCCAAGTGCAACGACTTGATGTCCCGTAAGAGTTGCAACGTCGATGATTGCATCGATATCACCAGCCTCCTGCGCCTTCACAAGTGCATCACCGAGAACGAGGCGACCTTCTGCATCTGGGTTAATTACTTCAACTGTCTTACCACCGTAAATCGTGATGATGTCAGAGGGACGTGTTGCATGATCGCTCACCATGTTCTCTGCAAGTGGTGCCCATGCATCAATTGCAACAGGGACCTTCAAGAGTGCGAGTGCAATCGTCGCCGCACATACTGCTGCAGCACCTGACATATCCGACTTCATAGCTTCCATGCCTAGAGCGGGCTTGAGAGCGAGTCCGCCGGTATCGAATGTAATTCCCTTACCTACATAGGCATACTTCTTCTTCGCTTTCACGCCCTTAGGTGTGTAGGAGATATTGAAGAGACGTGGTGGATTTGCAGAACCTTGACCTACGCCAACAATGCCGCCAAAACCCTTTGACTTCAATTGGGCATCAGTCATCGTTGAAACTTTGAGTCCGATTGAAGCTCCGCCTGCTTCCTTCACCGCATCGCTCATCATGGAACAGAATGATGCTGGCGTTAAGTGGCTTGGAGGAGTGTTGATGAGATCGCGAACAAGATTGGTGTACTTAGAAATTACATTTGCATGGCGAGCAAGTGACTTTGCCTCAGCGCCGTGAACGAGTGATGAGTAGACAGTGATTGACTTCAATGGGCTCTTCTGGGCTGACTTTGTTGATCCACGGAATTGATCAAAGAGGTAACTTCCGAGTCCAGCACCTTCTGCAACTGCCTTGACTGCAGATGACGTAGAAGCTGGCAGCGCAAAAGTTGCACTGGTATTTCCGGCGAGAGCGCGAGATGCAGCCCCTGCTGCGCGTCGAAGGGTTTCATCCGAATAGGTAGAAGCAGCTTTGCCTAAGCCGGTGAAGACGATGAGGCGGGTAGAAGAGCCCGGAATGCGAGTGACTTCATCGCTTTTGCCGGTAACACCAAGGTCGTTGAGGGTTGCTATGAGCGCCTTTGTATCGAGGGCGAGATCGCCAGATTCGATTTGAAGCGCTCCTTTGCCTGACTTGATCGAGACTCCCACAACCAAGACATCGTCCTTAACGATTCCGTCGGAGATTTTGATAGTCGACATGGTGCTCCCTTGAGTACTTGAAAACTGAATTCTTTGATGAGGTAAGTGTAAGTTGTTCATGTGAAAAACTCACCATTGCATCAGAAGCATATTGACCTCAACGCGAAAATGGCCGATTTCGGTGGCTGGCTCATGCCGATTGAATACCCAGGGGCTGGTGTCCTCGCTGAACACACCGCGGTTCGTGAGCGGGTCGGATTATTTGACGTCTCACACCTCGGTAAGGCGAGCGTTAAAGGCGAAGGTGCACTTGAGTTTCTCAACACCCAGGTAACTAATGATTTCAATCGCATCGTCGATGGTCAGGCGCAGTACACAATGCTCTGCAACCCCGACGGTGGAGTTGTTGACGATTTGATTGTTTATCGCAATAGCCCTTCAGATCTTTTTCTCATTCCGAATGCATCAAATACAACAGATGTTGTCGCAATCATCTCTGCCGCCGCTCCTGCTGGAATTGAAGTAATCAATCTTCATGAAAAGCATGCCGTCCTAGCCCTTCAGGGTCCAAAGGCTGCGGCAGTTATCGAATCACTTGGCGTTGTGCCAACGATGGATTACATGGCTTTCTCACACGTAACAATTGCAGGATGCGATGTCATTCTCTGTCGCACTGGTTATACCGGCGAGCATGGTTACGAACTCGTTCCGTCATGGAGCGATGCCTCCAAAGTATGGGATGCACTTGTTTCAGCGATGGCGCCTTTCGATGGCGTGATCTGCGGACTCGGCGCACGTGACACCCTTCGAACCGAGATGGGTTACCCGCTTCATGGCCATGAGCTTTCATTGGAGATCACTCCCGTTCAAGCTGGATCGACATGGGCAGTTGGCTGGAAGAAAGAGTCTTTCCGCGGAAGTGACTCGCTTCGCAAAGAGATGGAGAGCGGTCCGCACCGAGTTCTGCGTGGACTTCAATCAACAGATCGCGGTATTCCTCGCGCCGGCATGGATGTGAAGAATTCTGATGGTCAGGTTGTTGGAGTTATTACGAGTGGAACATTCTCACCTTCTCTGAAGAAGGGAATCGCGCTAGCTCTCGTCGAGCCGACTTTTGCAATTGGAGATTCTCTAGTTGTCGATGTCCGCGGTCGCGAATCAATCGCAACTGTTGTAGCTCTACCGATGGTTGAGTCGCACGTCCGCTAACGCTTTAAATTCTATCTCTGTCAGAAAAGCTGCGCGGTGACGTGCCCGTCGAAGGGCATTGAGCGCTGATTTGCCTGCAATCACAATGAGAATGACGGTGATGGTTGCACGTGGAAGATCCCACGCGAGAGCTGATAAGTAGTGATACGAGAAGAAGTGTGAAAAGTTTTCGCGCAAGGGAGCGCCTGCGCGATAAGAGAGTTCAGTGCCGCTACCGAGTGACCATGGCCAGAATTGAAGATCCATCGCGATTCCAAATATTTCAGCAGCTATGGCTCCATAGATTGCAAGAAGAAGAATCTCTAATCTTCCGCGAATTCCAGAAGGAATTACTCCCACACCAAAACCAATAAGAGCCGCTGCACAGACTTGGTAACCAAGCCAGGGACCTATTCCGCCGGTGAGAAGAGCTGACAACAACATACTCAGCGCTCCTAAGAGAAACCCAAATGTAGGACCCATTGCGCGAGCGGCGAGAATGAGTGCGAACCACATCGGTTCAATTCCGATTGCTCCAATTCCAAGTGGGCGTAACGCAGCAATAAGCGCTGAAAGAATTCCAAGAAAGGCAACGCTCTTAGAGCCGAGGTCATCATTGGAAACAAGCGCCACGATTAATAAAACTGAGATCGTTGTGGTTGCAACAAAGAACCAACTCGCCTTGTGAGCAAGATTTGATGAAGTCACGAAGAAGGGCCAGAGAAATCCCAGGAGCGTGCTGGGGATTAACGCTCCGATGAGTGTCGGGCGTAAGAGTCTCATCTCGAGCTCTCTTGTGATCGCAACACATCGGCCACGGTCAGCCAAGGACGTGGTGACATCACCTTTGCAACTTGAGGCGCGAATGCAGGTGAAGCGAGGAGCACGTCGAGAGTTGAACCGTCAGCAACCTTCTCGCCATCTGCAAGGAAGATAGTTCGATCAGCAACCTCGGCAACGATTTCAACATCATGTGTCGCCATCAGAATGGCAATTCCGTATTCGCGCGCTCGTAAATGCAATTCACGCATCAAACGATTTTTCGCTTCATAATCGAGGCCACGAGTTGGCTCATCGAGAATGAGAATTTTGGGTGACCCCGAGAGAACAATTGCCAGAACAAGTGCGAGGCGTTCACCCTCTGAGAGGTCGCGAGGATGATTGGTTGCTGCGATTGTTGGAAGAGTCGAATGGAGAAGCGCCAGAGTTGTACCTGAGGGAACCAAATTATCTCGATCGGCACGATTGCACTCTTCCTGCACTGTTGTGAGATAGAGAAGATCACCTGGCTCTTGTGGGATATATCCAATTATCTGTGATCGCCTCTGCGGGGAGAGAGTGGCAATATCTTCTCCAAGGATAGTAACGCTTCCAGTCACAGGTTTCAGAATTCCTACCGCACATTTGATGAGTGAACTCTTGCCAGCACCATTGCGACCCATCAACGCTGTGATCTCGCCGGTCTTAATCTCAACACTGACTTCGTCAAGCGCAATATTTGAGCCATAGGTGAGAGAAACCTTCTCTAGTGCGAGAAGTGTTTCTCCGGGAGTGAAAAGTGGGCGAGTGCTCTCTGGAAGTTCATTCCTTAAATTCTCTGTGAGGCGTCGAACTTCTCGCGTACTTGTGCCAACCTCGTCAAGTGAAAGGGCTCGGGTTAAACGAACAATCGGTGGAACAAGATCTGTCTTCTTTAATATTTCAGCAGGTGAGCCGATTGAAGTGGATCCGTTACCTTCGATAAGAAGGATTCGATCAACATAGCCAATTACGCGTTCGAGCCTGTGCTCTGCAAGAACTACAGTGACACTGAGATCATGGACTAGACGATGAAGGATTGCGAGAATTTCCTCAGAGGCAACTGGGTCAAGAGCGCTAGTTGGCTCATCAAGAACGAGCACTTTCGGATGCATCACCAAAGCAGATGCAATTGCGAGTCTTTGCTGTTCACCACCACTTAAAGTCGCGATTGTGCGATTTCGATGAGATGTGAGGCCAACTTGATCTAACGCCTCCTCAACTCTCTTTCTCATCACGTCATGAGGAAAGTTAAGAGATTCCATTCCAAAGGCGAGCTCTTCCTCAACGGTATCTGCAACAAAGGTATCGAGCGGATTCTGACCAACGATTCCAACGATTCCAGCCAATTCGCCAGGTTTTGTAGTGCGAGTTGATTTCCCATCGACGATGATTTCGCCGCCGAGAATTCCACCGGTGTGGTGGGGGACAAGTCCATTGATAAGTCGAAGAAGTGATGACTTACCTGAACCGGTATGTCCCATCACCAATACCATCTCGCCTTCGACTATTTCGAAGGATAAATCTTCAATCACCGTTGTTGTGGAGTGAGGATAAATAAGTGAGACGCGAGAGAAGGTAATCACAGCACCACCATCGCAATCGCTAAGGAGATGCCGCCTGTGATCACAGTGAGATCATTGAGCGAGTAGTGAATAGGCCGATATCTGCTCTGTCGCTTCGATTGACCAAAGCCACGAGCCTCCATCGATTCAGCGAGATGAACCGCACGCTCGAGGCTCTCCTCTAGAAGCGGAATGGCAATCGTTGCAATTCGTGGCTTCTTTCCACTTCGCAACAATTGTGCCTGGCGAATCCGGTGAATACTGGAGATCAGTTGCGGAAATACAGAGGTAGCAATCGTCAGTGTCACTGCGAGTTGATAGACCTTAGAAGGCATTACTCGTAAGAGTTTGTGAGGGCTCGTGACTGAATTTGCTGCACCAAAGAGGGCGATAACTGTTGCAATCATGAGTCCTTCATGAAGTGATGAAGAGAGTCGCTCCCAGGTGACATCGCCTCCGACTCGAATACCAGGCAGCCATGTCGGGAGAGTTATTCGCGGAAGAGTAAAGAGAGTTCTACCTATTCGAGGTACGCCAATAAGGATGCCCGTGATTGCTCGGATAGATATCAAGAGCGCTCCGGCAATGAGGGACCATTTGAAACTATCTCGCCATGGTCCTTCTTCGCGACGTCGAAAAACGATGAAAGCCGATCCACCAATCACAGCGATAGCGCAGAGCGCGTTACCTGATGCGATGACCCCTACAGCAAGGGCAGTGAAGAGCGCCCAGAAAGTAAGTGGGTGGAACGGCTTTAACATCACATTACTTCTTACTAAGTGAAGATGGAGTTGTGATTTCTACTCCGCATTCGCGAGCTGGGTAGTTATTAAATCCACAGATCAAACCAGAATTAGCTTGGCGGACTTTAATCTCTTGAGCCAGCACATCGATTCCTTGTGAATCTTTCGCGGTTAGTACACATCGAATGATTGTCTTCTGAACCTTCTCGCCTTTAGGAGCGTAAGCAGATCCACCGAAATCAATAACAAGTCCAACTCGCTTAAGGCCAGCTTCTGCCTTTGTCGTTCCACATATGCTCTGAAAGTTCGGCTTTACTAATGGGGGAGTTGATGGGACATCATCGCTGCTAAATGTAAAGATCCAGCCCTCAACAGATCCATCTGCGATATCTACAGTGGGACCCGTCATTGCAGCTTTCCATGTACTGCTCTTTGCAGCTGCTTGGTAATATCCCCAATAGCGCCAGCCTTTGGATGCTGCCTCTGCTTGTGGGATAAAAGTTTGAGTAAATAGAACCGCAGCAACAAGTGCGGTGATTGTCTTCTTCATCTGGAGCTCCTAGAAAAGAGAGAGCCTCACAGGGGTAGCAAGCAATGGTTGAATCAACCGTTACGACTACGCCCCGCAAACCTCGGCGGGTGTTGGTCTTATAGATGATTCAGGTAATCCGACTTAAGTGGCTAGCCACTCTTACGGTTGCGGGTCAGCGTCGGAATTGCACCGAACTTCCCCTGAAGCCTCTAACTCTTACTTATTAAGTTATGTGCGAAGGGAACCATAAGCCCTATGCATTGGCAACCATCAACGCGCCCCATACGATAGCCACATGGAATATCGTCGCCTTGGCTCAACAGGAATGTATGTCTCAGAGATCTCTTATGGAAACTGGGTTACTCACGGTTCTCAGGTAGAGAGTGAAGCTGCGACCAAGTGCGTTCGTACCGCTCTCGATGTCGGTATTACGACATTCGATACTGCCGATGTCTATGCAGGCACAAAGGCAGAATCCATTCTCGGCAAGGCGCTCAAAGGTGTCCGTCGTGAATCGTATGAACTTTTTACAAAGGTCTATTTCCCAACTGGAACCGGAAAGAACGATCGCGGCCTCTCGCGCAAACACATTATGGAGAGCTGTAACGCCTCATTGAAGCGATTGAACACCGACCATATTGATCTCTATCAGGCACATCGCTTTGATTTCGAAACACCACTCGAAGAGACTCTCTCAGCGCTCGATGATTTGATTCGACAGGGCAAAGTTTCCTACATCGGATTCTCAGAGTGGAACGCTGAGCAAATCAAGGCGGCTCTTAAAATTCAAGACGATCGTGGATATAACCGTTTTGTTTCGAGCCAACCTCAATATTCAGCGCTCTGGCGCGTTATCGAAGCAGAAGTTGTTCCTCTTTCACGTAAAGAAGGCATTGGCCAGATTGTCTGGTCGCCGATGGCGCAAGGTGTTCTAACAGGTAAGTATCTGCCTGGAAAGAAAGTACCTGCAGGCTCTCGTGCAACAGATAAGAAGAGCGGCGCAGGATTCATCTCTCGCTGGATGCGTGATGATGTCTTAACTGCTGTCCAGAATCTCAAGCCAATTGCAGATGAAGCCGGAGTAACCATTGGCCAGCTATCACTTGCATGGGTATTGGCCAATGACAATGTTTCCAGCGCAATCATGGGAGCAACAAAGCCCTCACAGGTGAAGGAGAACGTAAAGGCCTCTGGTATCAAGCTCTCTAGCGATCAGATCAAGGCGATCGATAAAGTTCTTGGGGACCTTCCAGAGCGTGACGCTACTAAGAATGTAAGCCCAAATCCAAGAGCGTAATTAAATCTTGGTGCCAGCTTTTACTTGTGGCTTTGGGCTGCGCATACGACGCATCTGTGTTGAACGAAGCCAGCCATAAAGGCCTAGTCCGCGAGTAGTTGTGCCTGGGAAATTCGCTGAGACTAACTTTTTAATCTTTCGATTTAAGAGAATGCCATCAATGACTGAGATCAGTAGCACTGTATACATAATTGCGATGGAGATTACTTGTGTCAGCGGAACCTTTGGTAGCCCTTCCGCATTCTTTGTTGTTGCCGTTGGAATCATCGTCAAGATAAGAACGACAAAGATGATTGGCAAGAAGTACTCGCCGACAGAGCGGCGCGAGTCGATGAAATCACGTACAAATTTACGAGCAGGTCCACGATCGCGTGCAGGCAGTGCGCTCTCATCTCCACGCAAATATGCCGCTCGAGCAGCAAGTCGAGCATCTTTAGTTAATGCACGGGCGCGCTTCTTCTCTTCGCGAGTCTTGATAGGTGCGAGAGAGTGGTGCTTCTGGGTTGCCTCGCGACGTTTAGGAGTCGGACGGCCCTTCTTCGATGATTCTGATGAGCTCTGGGTCATGGCGGAAACTATAGGGCGAGCATTTGCTCAAGCGCCATCTTTGAGTATCGCGCCGTCTCTGAATCAACTTTAATCTCGTTAACAACTTTGCCAGATACAAGCGATTCCAACGCCCAGACAAGGTGGGGGAGATCAATCCGATTCATTGTTGAGCAGTAGCAGACGGTGCGATCAAGGAAGTAGACCTCTTTATCCGGATTTGCCGCTGCAAGTCGTGAGACGAGATTGAGTTCTGTTCCTACCGCCCATTGAGTTCCGGGAGCCGCTTCAGATACGGTCTTAATAATCTTCTCGGTACTACCTACATAATCTGCAGCGGAGACAACTTCATTCTGACATTCGGGATGAACGATGATGTTGATCTCTGGAATTCGCACGCGAAATTCATCGATTGAAGCCTTTGTAAAACGACCATGCACTGAACAATGGCCACGCCAGAGAATCATCTTTGCATCTTTGATTTCGTTTTCAGTAAGTCCGCCCTGTGGCTTCCATGGATTCCACACAACGCAATCTTCAAGAGTTAAGCCAAGATCGTTGACCGCTGTATTCCGACCAAGATGCTGATCTGGGAGGAAGATAACCTTCTCTGCCTTTTCGAAGGCCCAGCGAAGAGTCTTCTCTGCGTTCGATGATGTGCAAATTGTTCCGCCATGCTCACCAGTGAAGCTCTTGATTGCTGCAGATGAATTCATATAAGTAACAGGAACTGTCTTCCTTGCGACTCCAAGTTTTTCAAGATCTTGCCAACATTGTTCAACTTGTGCAGCAGTTGCCATATCCGCCATTGAGCAACCTGCGGCGAGGTCGGGAAGAATTACCTTCTGGTGTGGACCGGTGAGGATATCTGCGCTCTCTGCCATGAAGTGCACTCCACAGAAGATGATGTATTCAGCTTCGCTCTGTGCCGCCGCCGCCTGAGCCAACTTAAATGAATCGCCAGTGATATCTGCGAATTGGATAACTTCATCACGCTGGTAGTGATGGCCTAAGACCAAGACCTTTGAACCAAGAGCCTTCTTTGCAGCGGTCGCACGGGCTACCAGAGTTGGATCGCTTGCTTCAGGAAGATCTCCAGTACAGGAGACTCCACGCTCGGAAGCGAGGTCGGTTCCCTGCCCCAAGAGGAGGAGCTGAGCCAAAGGAGTGGCAGACATGTGACCTATTCTCGCCGTTTTAGAGTCGCAACGGCAAGCTGACGCGGGTATTCTTCGGCACATGACCACAGAGACAACACAATCAGTAGAGCTCACAACAGGTATCGCACTTACAGATACAGCAGCTGCCAAGGTTGCTTCACTGCTTGCACAAGAAGGTCGCGATGACCTTTACCTGCGCGTTGCTGTTCAGCCAGGCGGATGCTCTGGACTTCGTTACCAGCTCTACTTCGATGACCGTAACCAAGATGGCGATATCACTCGTGAATTTGGCGCAGTCAAGGTAGTTGTCGACAAGATGTCAGATCCATACCTCATGGGCGCAACCGTTGATTTCGTTGACACCATTGAGAAGCAGGGCTTCACAATTGATAATCCCAATGCACAAGGTTCTTGTGCATGTGGCGATTCATTTAACTAAAAGACCTCGCACTGTAGTTAAATCCACCCATGAGAATTGGCGTGGCAGGTTCAGTTGGTTTAGATCACTTAATGACTTTTCCTGGAAAGTTCACCGATTCATTGGTGGCAGGTTCACTCGAAAAAGTTTCGCTCTCTTTTCTTGTTGATGGACTCGAAGTTCGCCGAGGTGGCTGCGCTGCAAATATTGCATTTGGAATGGCCAATCTAGGTCTCAACCCTGTTCTGATTGCAGCTGTTGGAAAAGATTGGGCTGATTACGATGCATGGCTATCTCGCCATGGCGTTGATACTTCACATGTTTTAATTTCTAAAGAGCAGTACACAGCGCACTTCACTGTAACAACTGATACCGAGCTCAATCAGATCGCCTCATTCTTTCCAGGGGCGATGTCTGAAGCGCGCAATATTGAACTTCAACCAATCATGGATAAGACCGGTCGCTTTGATCTCCTTGTTATTTCACCTGATGATCCCGAGGCGATGCTCCGTCATATGGAGGTAGCTCTTGAAAATAAGATTCCAGTTGCAGCAGATCCTTCACAGCAGATGGCGCGTATGTCCGGTGACGAGATTCGCAAACTTATTGAGGGCGCTACCTATCTCTTCATGAATGAGTATGAGTTGGCTCTTGCTATCCAAAAGACGGGATGGAGCGACCATGAAATTCTGCAGCGCGTAAAGCATCGCGTTATTACCCTGGGTTCTGAAGGTGCGCGAGTCGAGAGCATCGATGGCGAGTTCATCAAAGTTGTCTGTGCAAAAGAGAGTGCAAAGGTTGATCCTACGGGCGTCGGAGATTCCTTTAGATCTGGCTTCGTAGCGGGTCTTGCATGGGGACTTAGCCATGAGCGCTGCGCGCAACTAGGTTCAATGATTGCAACGTATGTCATTGAAACTATGGGCACTCAGGAGTATCGATTCACCAACGAGGAGTTTGTAGCCCGCTTTAAGGACGCTTACGGCGATGAAGCGGCTTCAGAGATTGCTGCTCATCTAGCTGCCTAAATCTGCTAGAACTTCCTTTAGAATTTGAACGAGAGCGTGTATATCGCTCTCTGTATGTCCTGGGTGAATTGCGAATCTCAGATGTCCTGTCGTTGGAAATCCCATTGAAGCGATGACATGGCTTGGTGTGAGATCTTCTGGAGAACAAGCAGAACCTGCATCAACGGAGATATCTCGCTGAAGTAGCGCACGAAGTATCTCTTCGGAGGAGAAGCTTTCAGCAATCACAGAGAGATAGCGTGACTCTGCACCGGAAGTGCCTGCTAAAACGGTAAGGCCCTTGATCTCCGATAGTTCTCTTGCAAGTACTCCACGTAGGTGAATAAGTTGATTTTGGTGGGTAATGAAGTTATTGAGAGCAATCGCGCTTCCCACTAATAACGGAATCGAATATGAGCCTGGAACGCGAATGGGTGCGAGGTGGGGAAGTGGATATTTAAATTGTTTCTCATCGCCGATTGCCAAGAAGCCGATGCCTTGTGGACCGCCCAAAGAGGCCGCGTCAAGGGTTGTTGTGGCAAATCCTTGCAGTAGTTCAGGTGAGATAAGAGATCGAGTGGCATCGAGAACAACATGTGCTCCATGATCTCTCCAGCGCTCAAGATTTTGAGTGACTCCGGTTTCACCATTGGTCGCTTGGATCGATATGACCGAACTCTTCGCCGCCTTAAATTGACCAAGGAGGTAGAGGCCATCCTCATCTACACCGATCTCATTCTCAGGCGCTGAATGCTGGCGAGCTACGGCCCGGATTTTTCCAAGGTCTACAGTTGATGTGTAAAGGGCGCTTCCTTCTCGCATAAATCCCATCAGGGCTATGAAGTGGGCCAGCGAAGGCTCACCAATTACCTCAAGTCGATTGGGGGTTGTGCCGAAAATTGCAGCTATTTCAGAGAGGGCTGAATCTCGCAGAATTGCCGCCCTGGCCGAGGCCTGTGATTGTTTCTTGGGATCGGCCCATCCTTGTTCAAAGGCGGCTGAAATCGCCTCTCTGACAACGGGGGAGAGAGGGGCTTCAGAGGTGAAATTTCCTGTGAGGTGAGCCACCCGATGAAGGCTACCCGTTCCTGCAGATACTTTGCGCTCTCGCCACTATCCTTAGCGCTATGTCTGCACCTAAGAAGCGCACCCTGCTCGGCCTGCTCGGAGCCACATCGGCTCTGGCACTCCTCAGTGGATGCTCATTAAAATCAAACGATATCTCCGGCCTGGGTTTCCCAAAGAACACATCGAGCGTGAATGACACTTCACTCTCATTGTGGCAGGGCGCATGGATCACCGCAGGAATCGTAGGCGTCATTACGCTCATCCTTATTCTCTGGCCAGCAATCTTCCATCGCAAGAATGATGAGAAGAAAGGTGAGTTCCCTAAGCAGACTCAGTACAACATTCCAATCGAAGTTGTTTACACAGTCATTCCTTTCCTTATCGTTGCAGTGCTCTTCTATTTCACAGCGACAAAGGAATCAAAGATTGTTGATCTCAAGACCCCTGCTCAACATGAGATCTCTGTCGAAGGCATCCAGTGGTCATGGCAATTTGGTTACCCTGAAGCTGGAAAGAATGCAGTTGTTACTGGAACTCCTGAGAATCCACCAACTCTCTATCTGCCACAGGGTGAGAGCGTTCGATTCACGATTACATCCAACGATGTTGTCCACGGATTCTGGATTCCCGCATTTATGATTCAAATGCAGAATCTCCCAGATCGCACAAACCACCTTCAATTCACTGCAAATAAAATTGGAACATTCCCAGGGCGATGCAACATTCTCTGCGGTCGTAACCACGCTCAGATGATCTTCAAGGTCAAGGTTGTTACTCCCGAGCAATATCAGAAATACCTCAACTCATTTAAGGTAGGCGCGTAATGACTACATTTGCAGAACGTCCAACTGTTACAGCGCCACGTCAAGGTGTTGAGCGCAAGGATTCATGGGGCTCGCAGTTTGTAAAGACTGTCACCTCAACTGATCACAAGCGCATTGGTTATCTCTACCTCGCAACATCATTTACCTGGTTCTTAGTAGGTGGAGTCCTCGCGCTCTTCCTTCGTGCAGAACTTGCACGTCCAGGTATGCAGTTCATGAGCAATGAGCAGTACAACCAGATTTTCACAATGCATGGAACGATCATGTTGTTGATGTTCTCAACTTCGCTCTTCGTTGGTTTTGCCAACGTGATCATGCCACTTCAGATTGGCGCAGCAGATGTGGCTTTCCCACGTTTGAATATGCTCTCTTATTGGCTCTACTTCTTCGGTTCATTGATGGCAGTCGGCGGCTTCCTCTCACCAGGTGGCGCTGCGTCATTTGGTTGGACCGCATACGCTCCACTTGCTAACTCAACTTACTCACCTGGTATCGGTGGAGATCTCTGGGTTATCGGTCTGGCAATCTCAGGTCTAGGAACAATTCTCGGTGGCGTTAACTTCATTACAACTATCTTCACCATGCGCGCACCAGGTATGACGATGTTCCGTATGTCTATCTTTAGCTGGAACACTCTCCTCACATCAATCTTGATTCTCCTTGCATTCCCACCACTTGCTGCAGCGCTCTTGGGGCTCGAATCAGATCGAATCTTCGGAACACATATCTTTGATCCAGCAAATGGTGGAGCGATGTTGTGGCAGCACTTGTTCTGGTTCTTCGGCCACCCAGAGGTTTATATCCTGGCTCTACCGTTCTTTGGTATCGCAACTGAGATCTTGCCTGTATTTAGCCGTAAGCCAATCTTTGGGTATAAGGGTTTGATTGCAGCAACGATTTCAATCGCAGCTCTCTCTGTAGCTGTATGGGCGCACCATATGTTTGCTACAGGTCAGGTTCTCTTGCCGTTCTTCTCATTTATGACCTTCCTTATCGGTGTACCTACCGGTGTGAAGTTCTTTAACTGGATTGGAACGATGTGGCGCGGCCACGTCTCATTCGAAACACCAATGCTCTGGGTCATGGGCTTCCTCGTAACATTCCTCTTCGGTGGATTGACAGGAATCATCCTTGCCTCACCTCCATTGGACTTCGCAGTCTCTGCGACTTACTTTGTCGTTGCACACTTCCACTACGTACTCTTCGGGACAGTGGTCTTTGCAATGTTCGCTGGCTTCTACTTCTGGTGGCCTAAGTTCACAGGTCGCATGCTCAATGAGCGCCTTGGAAAGATCCACTTCTGGACTCTCTTCTTCGGTTTCCATACAACCTTCCTTATTCAGCACTGGCTTGGAATCAAGGGTTTCCCTCGCCGTTACGCTGATTACCTTGCATCAGATGGCTTTACAGGAATGAATATGATCTCGACTGTCGGATCTATCCTTCTTGCTCTCTCAATGATTCCGTTCTTTATCAACGTCTGGATTACTCGTAAGAGCCCACTCGTTAACTGTGACGATCCTTGGGGTTATGGAGCTTCTCTTGAGTGGGCTACAAGCTGCCCACCACCACGCCATAACTTCACATCGATGCCACGAATCCGCTCAGAGCGTCCTGCATTCGATCTCCACCATCCACACATCACGACAGAAGGACACTAATTCATGAAGGCTAATTGGAAACTCTTCACAGGTCTTGCTGTCTTCTATGCTCTTATGGCAGTTGTCTATTACTACGTTGGCGGCGAAGCCGTCGGCATCACCGGCATGATTCTCGCCTCTTGCCTTGCTGCAATGGTTGGTTTCTATATCTGGTTCACACAGAAGCGCATCGGATTTGATATCCCATCTGATGACCTTCAAGGCGAAATTGCAGATGATGCAGGCGAGCTCGGCTTCTACAGCCCACACTCATGGTGGCCACTACCGGTCGCGCTCAGCGCGTCAGCAATGGGTCTCGGCCTCGTCATAGGTTGGTGGCTCACTCTCATCGCACTCACAGCGTTGATTGTCAGCATCATCGGCTTCGTAACAGAGTATGAGAAGCCACTTCCATCAGCTCCATCACATCACTAAGCACCTTCTTTCATCGATGAAGATCCTAGGGCGCTATGCGCTTCTCTAGTCGGTCGCGCATACTCGAAAGCATCGCTCCATGGTTCTTTGTCGTTATTTGGGCATCTGGCTTTGTTGTCGCCAAGTACGCCTTTAAGAGCTCTGATGTCATCTTCTTCCTCTCAATCAGGCTCTTTATCGCAAGTGCAATCCTTGCCGCCATCACCAAGGCGCTTGGCCATTCACTCAAGCTCTCACGACGAGATCTCCTTGCATCCCTTGCAATAGGAATCGCTTTACATGCCGTTTATCTCGGGGGAGTCTGGGAGGCAATCGCTCAGGGCTCACCATCCGGCATTGCATCGGTGATCACCAGTCTTCAGCCGGTTCTGGTCTCACTCATCGCTGTAAGACTCTTAGGCGAAGCACTCACCCGCGCTCAGTTGATCGGACTCTTCCTCGGACTTGCCGGTGTAGCTCTCGTTCTCGCACCAGCCTTCTCCCGTGCAGGGGAGATGACCCTCATCGCTCTTCTCCTGCTCATCGGCGCGCTTTCGGGTTCAACGTCTGCAACTTTATTGCAGAAGAAGTTAGGCCACTCGATTCCACTCCTTGCGGGCACTACCTATCAATTCTTGATTGCAGCAATAGTCCTCGGCGCCTTCTCGCTCCTCACTGGCAAGACATCAATTGAATGGAATCTCGAATCTACTCTTGCGATGGCATGGGCAGTAGTAGTCACCTCATTGATCGCAATCCTATTGTTGCTCTGGATGCTCACACGTGGGAGTGCAGCTCGCGTATCGAGCCTTCTCTATCTCGTTCCACCAACAACTGCGATTCAAGCATTCATTCTCTTTGGGGAAAAGCTAACCCCCACAGCGATCATCGGAATTGCAATGACTGCTGCAGGGGTAGCTTTAGTTCAAAAGCGTTAACGAGCGAAGCTTCATTCGAAAGCTTGCGATCGAAGTTGGCTTACTAGTGATGTCCTTCTAGTTCGCGTCGCTCTGTCTCTGTCGCCTTTGGAACTGCAACAGCATTTGCGCGGGAGACTCGATTACGGAGCTTATTTGCAAGCGCCTTAGGGCGACGAACTCCAGCTTGGTCATACTCTGGAAGTTCTAGCGGAGCAAGCTGCTCGTGAGATGTCAGAGTCCAAGCCTTCTCAGGAGAGATTGGCTCATGAACTTCGACGAATTCACCGTGTGGCAGGCGGACAAGACGCCCTGTTTCACGACCGTGAAGAACTAGATCGCGATCTGCTCGCTGTAATGAGAGGCAGATGCGCTTAGCGATCACGAAAGCAATCGGTGGAAGCACGAGAACGCCGATACGCGAGAACCACATCATCTGATTGATAGTGAGGTGGAATGTTGTAGAGATGATGTCATTTCCACCATTCATCAATGAGACGAGCGTAAATGTCAGAGCCATCGCACCGAGTGCTGTGCGGTTTGGCGCATTACGTGGGCGATCGAGGAGGTGATGTTCACGCTTATCGCCTGTTGCCCACTGCTCGATAAATGGGTAGAGAGCAAGGAGCGTGAACATGATTCCCGGAAGGATCAAACCTGGAAGCAAGATATTCCAAGAGATGGTGTGACCGAATGCGTGGGTCTCAATAGGTGGTGACATACGTACGAGACCATCGAGCCATCCCATGTACCAGTCGGGTTGAGAGCCAGCTGAAATCTGTCCAGGGGTATATGGACCATAGAGCCAGATTGGGTTGATCGATGCGACTGCCCCCAAGAATGCTGTAACGCCGAAGACGATGAAGAAGAATCCACCAGCCTTTGCCATGTAGATAGGCATCAATGGATAGCCAACAACGTTCTTCTCTGTGCGACCAGGGCCAGGGAACTGTGTGTGCTTCTGGTACCAGACGAGCATCAAGTGAACGGTAATCAGCGCGAGGAAGATTCCTGGCAAGAGTAGAACGTGGACTGTATAGATGCGAGGGATAAATGCTTCACCCGGAAAGGCTCCACCAAATGCAAAGAATGAAATGTAGGAGCCGACAAGAGGGAGAGCTTGAATAATTGCCTCAGCGATACGAATACCTGTACCTGATAGAAGGTCGTCAGGAAGTGAGTATCCAAGGAAGCCTTCAACGATTCCAAGTGTCAGAAGACCAACTCCGATAATCCAGTTGAATTCACGTGGCTTTCGGAATGCACCAGTGAAGTAAACACGGAGGAGGTGGACAACGATTCCCACCATAAAGATAAGAGCAGCCCAGTGGTGAATCTGGCGCATCAAGAGACCGCCGCGAACCTCAAATGAGAGATTGAGCGTCGATGCATATGCGGCAGACATCTTTAAACCAGAGAGTGGTTGGTATCCACCGTCATAGATAACTTCACGCTGTGATGGATCGAACCAGAGCGTAAGGAATGTTCCTGAAGCGAGCAGGATGATAAATGAGTAGAGGCAGATTTCACCGAGGAGGAATGACCAATGGTCAGGGAAGACCTTGGTGAGGTTCTTCTTCATCCACTTTGCAGCCCCTGTGCGGTCGTCAACATAACCCGCTACATTGCCTGCAATACGTTCGCGTGCTGTCATGATGAGCGCTCCCAGAAGCTAGGTCCAACAGGTTCGGTAAATGGTGCTTGTGCGACGAGATATCCCTCTGCGTCAACTGTGATTGCAAGCTGTGGCAGTGGGCGTGCTGCTGGGCCAAAGATGACCTTTGCAGCACGTGTCACGTCGAATGTCGATTGGTGACATGGGCATAAGAGGTGCTTTGTCTGCTGCTCGTAGAGAGCAACTGCACAACCCATATGTGAACAAATTTTTGAGAAGGCGATGATGCCTTCATGTGTCCAAGAGAGACGTTCGGCGGTGAGATTGAAATCTTCTGGACGAAGACGAATCAAGAGAACTGCATCCTTACCGATGTTATTAAGTGTGCGCTCTTCACCTGGAGCAAGCTCGGGAAGAGTCTGTGCAACTGCGCCAACCTCAAGATCTGAAGCCTTAATGGGGCGATTACCTGGATCGGTAACGAGACGTGTGCCTGCCTTCCAAGATGTCTTGGTGAGATCATCCTTTGGAAGTGGACCAAGGTCGCGAAGTAGAAGTAGGGGAGTAAGCCCTGAGAGACCGAGCGCTAAACCAAGAGTGCGCTTGATTAATGGGCGACGGCCAAGTCCTGCAGCGCCTGCACCTGCCTTAACGGTCTTTACAAACTCTGCACGATCTTCATCACTTGATCGGAACTCGTGGCGCTCTGCAATGACTTCTTCATCAGGCATCAAAGTCTTTGCCCAGTGAATTGCTCCTGCACCGATACAGAAGAGTGCGATCGCCATACCAAGACCAAGGAATAACTGATGCGCATTTGTCTCGCCCATAACTGGGATAAAGATAAAGGAATCGGTTGGAATGAAAATGTATGAAGCGATGAGTAGAAGTGTTCCAAGTGCAGAGAGGATGAAGAGAATCGCTACTTGAGTCTCTGCCTTCTTTGCGAACTTCTCATCTTCGTCAGCGCGACGGTGAACGTGAGCTGGTAGCCCAGGATCTTTAATCTGCTCGATTTCGTTAGACATTTAACTATCTCGCTTTCATCGCCAACCAGACTGCTACACCAATGAGCAGTCCGATTCCTAGTGTCCATGCCAAAAGGCCTTCAGTTACAGGACCAACTCGTCCAAGTGCTGTTCCGCCAAGCTGTGGTTCAGACTCTGCAGCCTTGATCCACTTGATGATTGAGAGTTTTTCCGCTGGCGTAATTGTCTTATCGCTAAAGACTGGCATTGATTGTGGGCCAGTGATCATCGCTTCGTAGATCTGCTTTGGTTCGACGCCCATCAAAGTTGGTGCGTACTTTCCCATTGTGAGTGCTCCACCTTGTGCAGCGAAGTTATGGCACATTGCGCAGTTGGTACGGAAGAGCTCGCCACCATCAGCGACAGAACCATCGCGTTCGTAGTTGAGAACTGCGTCAGTTGGAACAGCTGGTCCGGGGGCCAGTGATGCAACATAAGTTGCTAAAGCATTGATTTCAGTAGGTGTATAGACAACCTTCTTACGAACGGCCTGTGTGCTCATATCAGCCATCGGCATACGACCTGTGCCAACCTGGAAATCTACTGATGCAGCGCCAACGCCAATCAATGATGGTGCGATTGCGCCACCTTCAGCATTAAGTCCATGGCATGAAGAGCAACCCTTTAGGAAGAGCTGCTTGCCTTCTTCGATTGTTGCAGAGCGATCTGCTGCGGTGGTTGTCGTGTTACTGACAGCGCTTGCTACCTGAAAGGTTGTACCGATGGTGAAGAGAGCGAAGACCAAGAGAATTGGTCCAGCCGCACGATGGCGACGAAGGCGTGATAGACGCTTCACTTTTATTTTCCGTCCTTTACTTAATCAAGTAGATAGCTGAGAAGAGGGCGATCCATACAACATCAACGAAGTGCCAGTAGTACGAAACAACAATCGCAGTTGTTGCCTGGCTCTGTGTAAAGCGACGAGCCTTAGCTACCCGAAGGAGAACAATGAGGAATGCAATGAGGCCACCCGTTACGTGCAGTCCGTGGAAACCTGTAGCGAGGTAGAAGACTGAACCATATGCATTAGAAGAAAGTGTGAGACCTTCCTTCACCAATGATGCGTACTCGTAAATCTGACCAGCGATAAAGAAGCCACCCATTAGGAACGTCAGCGAAAACCACTCGCGCATTCCCCATGAAGAGATCTTCAAGAGTGAACCTGTGCGACGTGGCTGGTAGCGCTCTGCAGCGAAGACTCCGAACTGACATGTCACTGAGGAGAGAACCAGAACAGTTGTATTGATTACTGCGAAGTGGACATTGAGAATTCCTGTTGACTCAAGCCACACTGCTGGCCCTTGAACTGCGCGTGTAGTGAAGTACATCGCGAAGAGCGCGGCAAAGAACATAAGTTCGCTCGAAAGCCAAACGATTGTTCCTACCGCGACCAAGTTAGGGCGGGTGATCTTGTGGTGAGTGCTCACGCTGGTGCTGGTCATGGGTGGCATTATTCCCGATTTATGCTCGTAAAGCCCACTTTCGAGGTGTCAAGAACCACTTTTTACTGGTCGATTTGAGGTGAAAAGGCTCACCTATCGTGACTACAATTTGGCCATGGAATCAGCTCGTAAACTCAACATCGTTCTCTACTCAGATGACTCCACCACCCGTGCAGCGGTCACAAGCGCTCTAGGTGGACGAGTAGCGGCAGATATGCCCGAGCACCAGATTCGTGAGTTTGCCACCGCCGATGCACTTCGTCTTTATGTGGATTCAGTGAAGCCTGGATCTCTCAATCCCATCGACCTCTTCATCCTTGATGGTGAAGCGACCCCTGAGGGCGGAATGGGCGTCGCCCGTCAGCTCAAGGACGAGGTCTTTAGTTGTCCACCAGTTCTCCTCTTGGTAGCTCGCAAGGAAGATGCTTGGCTTGCCGCTTGGTCACGTGCCGAGGCGAGCGTTACGCATCCTGTCGACCCTTTTACTCTTGCAAATACCGTAGCCGACCTGATTCGCACTCGCGCGGTCGCAACCGTCTAGCATCAAAAGCCACAGAATCGAGATGACTTTGCTGTGGCCGGATTTCGTCGGACGCCTTGATGCTGGTCTCGATCTAGAACCATCAGAGATTCAATCGATCTTACAAGCGATTCTCGAAGATACCGCTGATATCGAATCAGTAAAGCGCTTTCTTCTCTCCCTTCATACAAAGGGCGAAACTGCAGAAGAGGTATCTGCTTTAGTAGAGCAGCTCTATCGCAATGCGACCCCCATCAATATCTCGGAGCGCGCAGTTGACACTGTAGGCACTGGTGGAGATGGCGCACATACGATCAATATTTCATCGACCGCTGCCATCGTTGCAGCAGCCGCTGGGGCGCGAGTTGTAAAACATGGAAGCCGTGCAGTTTCTTCGAAATCTGGAGCGTCGGATTTCTATGGCGCCCTAGGCGTTGCATATGACCTTGGCCCTGCAGGTGTTGAGCGCACCGTTCGTGAGCTAGGAATTGGTTTCTGTTTCGCACCTGTCTTTCATCCAGCTATGAAGAACGCTGCACCTGCCCGCAAAGAGCTCGGTGTTCCTACTGTCTTTAATTTTCTCGGTCCATTAGCAAACCCCGCAAAGCCAAAGGCTGCCGCTATCGGCGTTGCCAATGATCGTATTCACTTAGTGATGGCGCAGGTAATGGCATCAAAGGGTTGCGATGGATTTGTATTCAGAGGCGATGATGGGCTCGATGAAATTACTCTCGATGGCGCAACGTCGGTATTAAGTATTGGGCGAGAAGAGATCTCTAGCGATCGAATTGATGCGAAAGACTTTGGTCTAGATAATGCGCCGATCTCAGCAATTGTTGGTGGTGACGGTGCAGAGAACGCTGCAATCGCTCGACGAATCCTTGCAGGAGAGCGTGGCGCGCCTCGTGATGTGGTTTTACTGAACACCGCTGTCACTATTGCAGCTTTTGATGGTGAGCTCAATCTCTCGCTTCATGAACGAATTGAAAAATCTCTACCACGTGCAATCGATGCAATTGATTCAGGTAAAGCTACTGATCTACTTGAGAAGTGGGCTTCTTTATCGACCGAGATTTCTTCGGCGCAGTAAAGTTCAAAGCCTCTTCAACTGTAAAGACATCAAACCCTGCAAGGCGTTCAAAAAGTCCGTGAAGGACATCAACAGTGGCCTGTGCATCATCAAGTGCGCGATGGTTGGGTTTTACCTCGGTGCCAAATAATTCAGCGAGAGTTCCTAATTTGCAGTTAGGTGCCTCGTCGCGCGAAAGAGCTCGCCTTGCGAGAATCGCTGTATCCAGAACACGGAAATTGGGCCACTGATGTCCATGTGCACGTGCGGCAAATTTTAGAAACGATAGATCGAATGGTGCATTCTGAGCGACAAAGACCGTCTCATCATCCCCAAGAAAGTGAAAAAGATCCGGAAGTACTTCCTCGATAGGAGGCGCATCATTAACAAGCGCATCATCGATTCCGGTGAGCTCTGTAATAAATGCAGGAATCGGATGGCGCGGATTCACGAGAGTCGAAAAGGTATCGAGTACTTCGCCACCTTGAATTTTGACTGCGCCAATCTCAGTAATAGCTGCGCCAAGATGAGGAGCGCCACCGCTTGTCTCGAGATCTAGGACAACAAAGCGAGCGGCGTGGAGCGGAGTACCAATCTCTTGAAAGGTAGTTTGCCAACTCATATCGTCCATAGTGGTTTTAGCGTAGATGATTGATATGACATTACTCGGGCAATACTCTTCTCACATGAGCGTTCACGATGCCCCTGCAGGTTCGATGGAAGATTTTCGCGCGCCAGGAAAGGGCGCGAACTCGAAGGTCGGAATCATCTTCGTTCATGGATTCACCGGCTCTCCAATATCTATGCGTCCTTGGGCGGATTACTTCCATACCCGCGGCTATTCAGTCTCTGTGCCGCTCCTTCCAGGGCATGGAACAAAGCCAGGAGATCTCAACTTGGTGCAGTGGCATCAGTGGCCAGCGAAGGTTGAAGCAGAGCTCGATTGGATGCACTCGCAAGGGATGACCGTATTCATCTTTGGTCTCTCAATGGGAGGCGGAACGACTCTCAACGTCTCTATTAAGCACTCGTCATCCATTGCAGGAATCGTTTTGGTGAATCCGATGATCCATGTGAAGTTCATTCCTCACCAACTTGCTTGGGTCATCTCTCGTTTTCAGAAGATGCGCGATTCAGTAGGCGATGACATTAAGAAGCCTGGAGTAACAGAACATGGCTATGACTCACTTCCAGCTGTCGGCGTTTATCAACTCTTAAAGATGTTGAGCTATACCCGTAAACGACTTCACGATGTAACAGTTCCCTTAATGCTCTTTCACAGCAAAGAAGATCACACGCTTCCCGTAACAAATACAGAGATCATCATGAGGGGCGTTGGTTCTGTACCGAAGCAACGGATTGAATTGGTCAATAGTTATCACGTAGCAACACTCGATTACGATCAAGAGATCATCTTCGAGAACTCATTAATCTTCGTGCAGAGCAATAGTTCGACTCAGTGAGCGTTCTCCTCAAACGTCTTGGTGGCGAAAGAATTGCCTCGGCCTTTCGCAAAGCGGTATCAGGTGATCCAAAGGGTTTGCCTCAATGGGCCAATGAGATGGCGATTGGCAACGATGCTGGTTTCTATGGTCCCGATAGCGATGTGTGGAAAGTGCACGGTTCGCTTGCAACGTTAGTTGGGGGAGTCCGCGCCCTATTGATGCAAGCGGCATATCCCGCAGCTCTTGCTGGAGTTTCGCAGCACTCTGCTTATGACACAGATCCGCTAGGCAGGCTTGAGCGCACAACTCGTTGGCTGACAATCACCTCATTTGGCTCGACCGAAGCAATCGAAAAGGAGGCGCGACGAGTAAATGGGCTTCATAGCCGCGTTCTCGGAGACTACGAGGACGCACAGAGCAAACGACATCATTACGAAGCTTCACAATCTCGACACCTGCTCTGGGTGCATTGCGCCTTTACCGATTCATTCCTTACTGCCTATCGAGAGTTAGGTCGGGCCGAGGATCGAACTGTCACTCGATACGTTGGCGAGTGGGCAAAGAGCGCAGAGCCGCTCGGATTGAAAGATGCACCACATTCAGATCAAGAGCTCGTTGAAGTATTAGATGATTTTCTCAATAATGAAATCGGTGAAATCGAACCGACTCGACGAATTGTTCATTTCATTATTCATCCACCTTTCTCAAAAGCCGCCATGCCTTTCTATCGAATTCTCTGCAATGCAGCGATTTCGACTATGGATCCTCGCGTGCTCAAAGCGCTAGGCCTTAAGGGGAAGTCCCGCATCTGGTTAAAGATTGTGAAGCCACTCTTAAATATTCTGCAACTCTTACTTGGAAACGAATCGCCAAGCCAGGGTATTGCTCGTCAGCGCATCGCACGTTTAGCATCATCCTCATGAACGACTGCGCCTTCTGCTCCATCATCGCCGGCGATATTCCTGCACATAAGGTGCATGAGGACGATAACTACCTAGCATTTCTCGACATCTTTCCAGCGAACAAGGGTCACACGCTAGTTATTCCTAAATCCCATCACGTTGATATTCATTCGATACCCGCGGATATCTATGGGGGAATGGCTTCAGTTGCTAAGAAAGTCGCAGATTTATTGCAGAGTAAATTGGCATCGGAAGGAACATCAATTTTCCAGATGAATCGTGAAGCGGGATGGCAGAGTGTCTTTCACGTGCATATGCATGTGATTCCACGATGGAGTGGAGATGGACTTCATAAGCCGTGGGATATTGCTCCGGCCGACCAAAACGAATTGGCAGAGATTAAGAAATTACTTACCGAGTAGGTAGTTAATGACGTCGAGCGCTTTCCAACCTTGCGGGTGCTTCTTCGCTAAGTAATCTGGACCAGAAAGATCTGATCCCAAAGTGATCAATGGAAGTTCACGACGACCATCTGGGCGCAGTTGGCCAAGACCAATATTAGACATCAGTGCGTTGCAGAGACATTGAGAATGCTGTGCCTCTTCGACGTTGCCCTTCTTAAATTCATAAGTCTTCAGTGGTTCTGATGGACAGCGGTAACCAACTCCACCGTTCTCGCGTTCAAAGGGAGTGCGCAAGTAACCGAGATCGCAGATTCGATTGCGTGCTTCATATGCATCATCATCTGAAAGTGACTTAGGAAGGACTGCGACCTTAAATGGGAAACCTGTAGGTGAAGCGCTTCCATCAGTCTTTACCGAAAGCTTCTCTGTAGTAAGTGCATCAATCACTTCCTGCTTGAGTTCTGGTGTAAACCCAGATTCATCAGCGAGGGCAAAGAGCGAACCAACCTGGACGCCTTGTGCTCCTGCAGCTAGCGCTTCTTGAACCTTCTCAGGTGTAGCAAATCCACCTGCGAGCCAGAAAGGTGATCCAGAATTCTTTACCTTTACAAGATCAGCCTCATCTTGCTCGGTGTAGATCGGGTTGCCTTCTTCATCTTTTGACTTCTTATTACGTGGGGGAGCGTTATGTCCTCCAGCGGTATGGCCTTCGATGACATAACCATCAGGCTTCGTAATTTCATCTTTATTGAGATAGGCAACGAGTGCGTGTGATGAAACGATTGCTAAGAACTGAGGACGTTTGATAGGAAATGAAAGTCCTTCTATGCAGCTTGGATCAAAGGAGATGAAGTGCTTCATCGTAGATTCCGCGACATCGACCGTCATAGAAACAGGCTTACCTAGCGCTAGCTGATTGAGAAGATTTGGAATCTGCGCAGGAATACCAGCACCGATAAGAATGTAATCAACATCTGCAAGCATCGCACCAAATAGCTGCGCAGGAATACACATCTGAATCTTCTCAAGGAGGTTCATACCGATCTGACCCTCGTGGCCTTCTTTGGCGAGCCAGACCTCGACGAAAGATGCAACGACCAATAGATCCACTGCATGCTGAACAGGTTTTAAAGTTAACTTAGGGACATCGATGTAAGGCTTTGACTGATCGCGACCACCTTCAATGAAGTAACGATCCATGACGCCCTTAATGACATCTTGATTTGGAAAGTGCGACATTGCGCGACGGATAGATCCATCTACATCGCCATCTTGAAGTCTGCGAGAAACTACCGAATCAATCGCAGTTCCAGAGATGACTCCAAGGTTGCCAGACTTGGCAACCTCTTTAGCGAGCTGGTTTGAAGAGACAGCGATACCCATGCCACCTTGGATGATGGTTGGAAGGCGCTCTGAACTCATGAGGTAAACCTAAGTGCATGGAGGGGATAACTCGCGAGTAGTAATTGCGCGAGGCGGAGATTATTCAATGAATTACGTCTAAAGCTATGACAAGAGTCATAACTCGAGCACCCTGAAGAGAATTCTTAATATCAAGAAAGTCATCGCCAGGGAAAAAGCCCAGTAGCCAGGGTTCATGAAGGGGTCGTCATCTTGGAATAACCTTGAACGATCAGAATTACAGATCGGACAGCATGAAATTCGATCAAGGTTGTACTTCCAGCCACATGAAAGGCAACGCAAGTTTGGGTCAGTGGAAACCCGCAAGATTTCCCGGTACTTCTCTGATTTCAGACGGTAGTAAATTCTCTTGATTGTCGATTTAATCGCACCTTTGTACGACGGTACAACCAGCGCGGTGTTCTTGAAGGCCTTGGATTGAAATGAAAATATCGGCCTCATCGGAAATGTAAGTTTTGGTAGAAGCAAGTGTTACCTGACATGGCTCTGGATGCACAAAGTTCAATCATTCCGGAATTGTCAGCGCCGCCACCCCCGCCACCCATGTCAACTATGTACTGTTGCGGCTTGGCAGAAATCCCTCCTGGATTGAATCCTCCAGTGAGTCCGGATAGGGACACGGCTACGAGAGTTACGACTGACGTAATCATTAATCCTCCTAAATAAGTTAGGAGGATTCAAATGCATTTCGAAGAGGAAATAAATGAAATTAAGCTCACGAAAAGTTCAAGATTTTCTAAGTGGACGATACTGGGATCGAACCAGTGACCCCCACAATGTCAATGTGGTGCTCTACCGCTGAGCCAATCGTCCGGGTCTTATTAAGTTGTGGTGAAGCCGTGGCGTTAGTGTAACGCAAGAAATCTAGCGCTGACTAACGAGCGTAATCATCCTGAATACGCTCAATATCATCTTCGCCAAAGTACGTTCCGCGCTGTACTTCAATAAAGACCATTGCCTCTGAACCTGAGTTACCGATGCGGTGCTGTTCACCGATTGCGACCTCAACTGAATCTCCTGCAGAAGCCTTGAACTCCTTATCGCCGAGAACAACATCAGCTACTCCAGAGACGATATACCAATGCTCTTCGCGCTTTTGATGGCGCTGCAATGAGAGGCGGTGGCCTGGCTCGACCCAGATTGTCTTGACCTTATAAGTCGGAGTATCAGCGAGAACTTGATAACGACCCCATGGGCGCTCTGGACCTTCGAGATATTCCTGTGTCATAGGCATCAGAGTATTCCGTTTCTTCGTTGAAACACTGTCAATCAATGGAGGTGGAAACGGGATTTGAACCCGTGTAGAGGGATTTGCAGTCCCTTGCCTCGCCTCTCGGCCATTCCACCATTTCCCGGGTCAGAAGTTAGATCTTTGCCCAGTAGATAAAAAGTCACCTCAAGAAGAAGTGACTTTTCAATCCGAGCGGACGACGGGGTTCGAACCCGCGACCTGAACCTTGGCAAGGTTCCGCGCTACCAGCTGCGCTACGTCCGCGTATTGCGGGCGCAAATCTAGCGCAGGAGGGGCCGAAGTGCCAAAGCGCGACTTTCTTCAACTCAAAGCCTCTAGCCTTACCCCATGTTTATCGGGAAAGGCCACCAATTCTGGATGGGCGGGCTCCATGCAACCCGTCTGGCTGAAGTGACTTCAGATCCCGCCCGCTTAAACGATGGAAATTTCTGGGCAGTTCTCGCGACCTTTGAGGGCAAATATCACTTCGCACGTTTTAAGAAAGTCACCGAACGCGCCTTCCCAGAAGTGGATGCGTGGCAGCGTTTGGAACGTCCCTGGAAATCTAGCCAAGAGATGATCGACTTCATTGGCTATATCCATGAAATCCGTGAATCAATTGCAGCCGGTGGCGTCTATCAAGTCAATGCTTGTCGAGAGCTCTCACATTTCTTAGGAGATAAACCGCAGAAGTTGGAGTCTCTCTTCTCGGCAATCCTGGGAGCTCATCCAGCACCCTTTGCTTCTTTCCTCAACATCCCGGGCTTCGAAATTGCATCGGCATCGCCTGAACGTTTCCTTTCGCGAAATGGCAATCACATCATTACATCACCCATCAAAGGAACAATCCGATGGAATCAAGAAGTCTTTGGCGAAAAAGATAAATCAGAGAATTTGATGATCGTAGATCTAATGCGCAACGACATCTCTCAAATATGCGCACCGGGCTCTGTTGAAGTAAGCGCGCTATTTAGACAAGAGAAGCATCCTGGAATAACTCACCTTGTCTCTGATATCGAAGGCGAACTAAAGGAAGGTGTTGCCTGGGAGGAGATTCTCACAGCGCTACTTCCGCCGGGATCAGTCTCTGGTGCTCCGAAATCTTCCGCTCTCTCCATCATTGAAAACCGTGAGGGTGCACGAGGTCCTTACTGTGGAGCACTTGGCTGGATTCACGGCAATCGCGCAGAGTTAGCAGTTGCAATCCGCACGTTCTGGACTACCGGGGATAAGTATTTACGTTATGGAACAGGCGCGGGAATTACCTGGGGGAGCGATCCACAATCTGAATGGGAAGAGACGCAGCTCAAGGCGCGACACCTAATTTCCATTGCCGGTGGAGAGCTGTGAGCCATCCAGCACGTAGACCATTTCCTGACGGCGAAGGGTTCTTTGAAACTCTGAGAACTCAGGATGGCAAGGTAGCTGAGTTCACTCGCCACATGCGACGTGCACTTACGGCAGCATCTGCAACAGGGATAAGAATGCCTGGCGAAGAATCGATTCGCAATGAAGTAAGCAAAGCTCTCGCTGAAAATCCATTCACACTTGGCCGCCTTCGAATCTGCTTTACTCTCAGTTCAATGGTTATTACCCATGATCCTTATGAAGAGCTAATTGAAGGCGGATTCCTCACCTTTTCGCCACACACTTCAAAGGCAATTGGTGAGCAGTTCAAGACATTTCCCTATGACTCTCATTACGATGTTGTAGATGAAGCTCGTGCGCATGGTTTTGATGATGCAATGATTTTCAACAGCTCTAATAATGTGACAGAGACGGGCCTCTCCAATCTTGCTTTTCTATTCGGTGATACATGGGTCACGTCACCTATCTCCGCTGGAATCTTGCCAGGCACTATGAGATCACTCGCGATTGAAAAGTTAGACGTTCAAGTACGCAATATCCATATCACCGAAGTTCCGCAGGCAGATGAGGTCGTTCTCTTAAGTAGCCTCAAGATTGCGCAGTCTGTCGAGCAGATAGGCGAGATGCGACTGGCATGTGGCGAGGCATCACAGACCTTCGTCGCTCAAATGCGGGAAAAGGTTCAGTACTTTTCGGTAGTCTAGGCATATGTCCGAAATCGCGATTATCGTCGAGGGTCAGCCACATAAGGTTGAAGTCGATCAGAAGCCAACCCATATCTTCGCTGAGAATAAGGAGATCGTTGTCTGCAAGATCAACGGCGTACTCCGTGATCTCTGGACGGACCTTGCAGAGGGCGATGTGGTTGAAGGTGTTTCGATCTCTTCACCTGATGGACTCGCAGTCCTTCGCCACTCAACTGCACACGTTATGGCGCAAGCGGTTCAACAAGTCTTCTCACAAACTCGCCTCGGTATCGGCCCACCAATTACTGATGGCTTCTATTACGACTTCGATCCACAAGAGCCTTTTAATCCCGATGATCTTGAGAAGATTGAAAGTGCAATGCGCAAGATTGTTAAAGAGGGCCAGCGCTTCAAGCGTCGCGTCACAACTGAAGCTGATGCACTGAAAGAACTTTCTCACGAACCATATAAGTGTGAACTCATCGGACTGAAAGGTCCTGCAGGAGATGAAGCAAGCGTTGAAGTAGGCGGGGGAGAGCTCACCATTTATGACAATCTTGGTCGCGATGGTCAACCAGTCTGGTCGGATCTTTGCCGTGGACCACACCTGCCATCCACAAAACACATTCCCGCATTTAAATTGATGCGTAGCGCCGGCGCATATTGGCGCGGCTCTGAGAAGAATCCGATGCTGCAGCGCATTTATGGAACTGCGTGGCCCTCCCAGGATGAACTCAACGCATACCTAGAACTTCTTGCAGAGGCAGAGAAGCGCGACCATCGTCGTCTCGGTCAAGAGCTTGATCTCTTCTCATTCCCAGAAGAAATCGGTTCAGGTTTAGCGGTCTTTCATCCTAAGGGCGGAATCATCCGTCGAGCGATGGAGGATTACTCGCGCAAGCGCCATGAAGATGAGGGTTATGAATTCGTTTATTCACCTCACTTAACTAAGGCAGCGCTCTTCCAAAAATCTGGTCACCTTGATTGGTACTCAGAAGGTATGTACCCACCAATGATCATGGATGAAGAGCTCCATGAAGATGGAACTATCAAACGCCCTGGGCAGCAGTACTACATGAAGCCGATGAACTGCCCATTCCATAACTTGATTTTCCAGGCTCGTGGGCGTTCTTATCGCGAACTTCCACTCCGCCTCTTTGAATTTGGAACTGTTTATCGTTATGAGAAGTCAGGCGTTCTCCACGGTATTACCCGTGCACGTGGCTTTACTCAAGATGATGCACATATCTACTGCACCAAAGAGCAGATGCCGGATGAGCTCGATTCACTTCTCACGTTCGTACTCAATCTTCTGCGCGATTACGGTTTAGAAGATTTCTATCTCGAACTTTCTACTCGCAATCCAGAGAAATCCGTTGGTGAAGATTCTGATTGGGAGGAAGCGACAGAGGCACTTCGTAAGGCAGCACTTGCACAGAATCTCGAGCTCGTCCTTGATGAAGGGGGAGCTGCTTTCTACGGTCCAAAGATTTCAGTACAAGCCAAAGATGCAATCGGTCGCACATGGCAGATGTCTACAATCCAGGTCGACTTCCAACTTCCGCAGCGATTCGAACTTGAATATGCAGCATCAGATGGAACACGTCAGCGTCCAGTCATGATTCACCGAGCCCTCTTCGGTTCAATCGAACGTTTCTTCGGCGTGCTCACCGAGCACTATTCCGGAGCATTCCCTGCATGGCTTGCACCAGTTCAGGCAATTGCGATTCCTGTTGCAGATACTTTCTCGGACTATATGTTCGATGTGGTTGCTCAACTAAAGAAGGCGGGCATTCGCGCAGATATTGATGCTTCCGACGACCGTTTCCAGAAGAAGATTCGTAATGCGCAATTGCAGAAAATTCCATTTATGTTGATTGCCGGCGAAGAAGATATGAAGGCAGGCGCAGTCTCCTTCCGCTATCGCAATGGTGACCAGAAGAACGGCGTACCTATCGCAGATGCCATCAAGGAGATTGCTCAAGTTGTTGCAGATCGAGTTCAGAACTAAGAATGACTGAGCAGATCCTTGGCGGAGCCGGAATGCCAGATGGTTGGCAGCGACTCTGGGCGCCACATCGCCTCGACTATCTACGTGGCGAAAATCGTCCTCTCGATGGCAACGATGTGCAATGTCCCTTCTGTCATATTCCAACCCTGAGCGATAGTGAAGGCTTAGTAGTTGCTCGAGGCGTACATGCATATGTCGTGATGAACCTCTATCCATATAACCCGGGCCATCTCTTAGTCTGCGCATATCGCCACCTCGCAGACTTGACTGACCTCACAATTGAAGAGCGTCACGAGATCACTGATATGACAGCACATGCAATGAAGACGGTGCGTAAGGTTTCAAACGCTGAGGGGTTCAATCTCGGAATGAATCAAGGAGCAATCTCGGGTGCCGGAGTAGCAGCTCACATTCACCAGCATATTGTTCCGCGGTGGTCAGGTGATGCCAATTTCATGCCCATCATTGGAAAGACAAAAGTTCTTCCACAATTGTTGACTCAGACCCGCGATGAACTATCTGCTGCTTGGTAATTGCTCTAGAAATTCGCGAGCAATATCTATACCCATTCCATTAACTGGATTGACCGGAAGTGCGGGAAAGAGAATGCCGGCAGCAAATGCTCCATCTTCCATCTCGACCATCTGTTCCAGATACTCTTCTTGAAAATCTTTCACCAATTCTTGTAGCTCCGAATCGCTCTCACCAATAAGTGGCGGGTTCGTTGAATAGTCACGAGTCCTGAGATCGGTGAGTGAAATTGTGCCTATCGGCGAACCTGATTCTCCGTGGAGTACGAGGTATGGAGTGACGAGTGAATCAAAGACTCGATTTGCAACCAGTACCGCATCATCGAAATCCATCTCCATCCCATCGAGGACGGTAACTAGAACCATTCTTGGTGTCTGAAATTCGTCGAATCCTCGCCAGGACTCGATTGTGGGGTTATCAATTCCAGCTGATGGGTTGATGAGGAATATTGCGGCATCGCACTCAGGATCTACTTCATGTGAGACCACACCACCAAAGATTTGTGCAAATTTTTCTGGGGTTGCGCTGACATGGCCATAGATTTTGATCGATTTCATAGCGTTGTGGCTAGTTGAACTCATAGAGATAACTCTACGATGAGGCCATGGTGAGCTCCGCATTTAAACCCGCAGTCAATCGTGTGATTGAGCCCATCGCGCGCCTTGCGATTCGAGCAAAGTTCACGCCTAATGCCGTAACTCTGATCGGTACTGCGGGGACAATTCTCTCAGCGCTCTATTTCTACCCACGAGGCGATTTATTTATCGGAACCCTTTTCATTTCATTCTTCGCCCTGAGCGATCTCTTTGATGGCGCTATCGCCAGACTCTCCGAAGCGGGTGCAAGCGCATGGGGCGGCTTTCTGGATTCAACCTGCGATCGACTCACTGATTCAGCAATTCTCGGAGGCGTCGCCATCTACTGCATCCTGCTAGATATCACGATTTACCCGGTAGTTATTGCCTCGATTGTGATGGGATTTCTAGTTCCATATATTCGCGCAAAGGCTGAGAGCTTCGGAATCGCCTGCACGGTGGGAATCGCTGAGCGCACAGAGCGAGTCATTCTTGCCCTGACTGGAATCGGGCTGGATGGCCTCGGTCTTCCTTACGTGCTCACTATCTCGATGTGGTTATTACTTCTCCTTGGAACGGTCACCGTTGCTCAGCGAATTGTGGTTGTCAGAAAAGGTCTCATCTAAATGGTCGCTCAGATTTCCTATCTTGCATACCTTGCAGGATGGAAAATAGTTGGTGCACTGCCAGAGAAAAGTGCATACAAACTCTTTTATAGAATTTCTTCCTATCTCTATAAGAAGAATGGGAAGAACGTCCGGCGCCTGCGCACCAATTACACTTTGGTGAAGTCAAATCTCTCACCTGAAGAAATTGAGAACCTAGTTATCGCTGGTCTTAATAGCTACATGCGTTACTGGTGTGACACATTTAGAATTCATCGTTGGTCTTCAGATCGAATTCAATCAACGGTGACTACAAGCAACGATCATCTTCTTCGCAATCCTATGAACGAAGGGCAAGGAGTCGTAGTTGCTCTTCCGCATTCAGGTAATTGGGATCACGCTGGCGCTTATTTCTGCCAAGAAGGATTTCCGCTTGTAACAGTTGCAGAAGTTCTCAAGCCAGAGAAGCTTTTCGTAAAATTCTTGAGATATCGCCAAGAGATGGGCTTTGAGGTCCTTGGATTAGATGCTCGCGCATTCGTTACATTAATAAAGCGAGCCCGCGAAAAGCGGCTTATCGCACTCGTTGCTGATCGCGATCTCTCATCATCTGGCATCCCAGTCTCTTTCTTCGGCCGAACCGCAAAGATGCCAGCAGGCCCGGCAGTTCTCGCAATTAAAGAAGGACTTCCACTTGTTGTAGCTCATGTGAGTTATACAAGTCTCGGCATCCATATCGATTTCCATCCGATTAGTGTTCCAACCGTTGGTAGTGATGAGGATCGAATCGCCGCTACAGTTCAAAATATTGCGCGAACTTTTGAGATCGGAATCAGCGAACATCCTGAAGATTGGCATATGTTGCAACGGATTTGGGTTGAAGAGGGAATTTACTGATGACTTTCGAAAAGAAGAGAATCGGAATCGTCTGCCCCTACGGTTGGGATACGCCTGGGGGAGTTCAGGCACACATTGCAGATCTTGCGACATATTTGATGTCTCAGGGCCACTACGTTTCAGTATTAGCTCCTACCTCTGATGAAGAGAATCTTCCTGAGTATGTCGTGAGTGCCGGTAAACCAATTTCGATTCCCTATAACGGGGCCGTTGCTCGGATCCTCTTCGGACCAATCGCCTTTGCACGTGTACGCCAATGGATCTCACAAGGAGAGTTTGACCTTCTCCATCTTCACGAGCCAGCTATTCCTTCGATCTCATTGCTAGCTTGTTTTGCAGCAGAGGGTCCAATGGTCGGCACTTTTCACGCATCTGCAAAGAGACAGAAGGCGATCTTTGCAATCGGCCCAATACTCGAGCCTGTAATTGAGAAGCTTACTGCGCGAATTGCTGTAAGCGAAGCTGCTCGCGAGACTTTGACAGAGCATCTCGAGACAGATGCAATCGTTGTTCCGAATGGAATTTACGCCAAACGCCTTGCCGGTGGAAAGTTAAAGCAAGAATGGTCTGGAAATACAATTGGTTTTATTGGTCGATTCGCAGAGCCGAGAAAAGGTTTAGCTGTACTGGTCTCTGCACTCGGTGAGATTACGAAATCCATTCCAGATCTTCGCATCATCGTCGCCGGTCCTGGTGATTCTGCCGAATTCCTCAAAGAGGTTCCAGAAGAATTTCGAAATCGATTCACCTTCTTGGGTCGTATTTCCGAGGAAGAGAAGGCTGATTTCCTGCATTCAGTAGGGCTCTATGTTGCACCTAATACCGGTGGTGAATCGTTCGGAATTATTTTGGCAGAAGCACTCGCGGGTGGAGCCGCTGTTGTCGCCAGTGACATTCCCGCATTCCAAGCCCTTCTAGGTGATGGAGAGTATGGGTCACTCTTTATCTCCGAAGATTCTCACTCGCTAGCGAGAACTGTGATCGATATTTTGAAGAATGACGAAAAGAGAGATTCACTTCGTACCGCCGGCAAGCTGTACGCTCAAAGTTTTGATTGGGATGTCGTCGCTGAACGAATTTACGATGTTTATGAAATGGCGATGGTTGGTTTAGGAAAGGTCGTGCTCTCATCCGAGAGTCGCGGCTGGAATAAGTTCTTAGGGAGATAGATATGAACTTTAAATCTCTGCTCATCCTTTTTCTCATTGCTCTCTTCGCTTGGTACCTCTCATTCTTGGCCACTCGACTTGATCGCCTTCATCATCGAGTAGAGACCAGTTGGGCTAATCTCGATAGCTTGCTCCAGCGGAGAGCAGCTATTGCCATCGAGATTGCGCGTTCGGAGATTGCAGATCCGGCATCAAGCCTGTTGCTGACATTTGCCGCCCATCAAGCGCGAGAGGCAAGCGTTAAAGATAGATCTCAAGCTGAGACTGGTCTCTCTGGAGCGTTAGGAATACTTCTTGAGACTTCCTTCAGTACTGGTGGAGATATTGAACAAGAGTTGATGCAAGAGCTAGGCGAACTCAATAAGAAAATCAAAGTGGCAATCTCTCTCCACGTTGAGTCGGTAAATCGCACACAATTGATTCGTTCGCGATGGATAATTCGAACATTTAGACTAGCTGGAAGTGCGCCCCTTCCTGTCACTTATGAATTTGAAGCTGATGTTCTTTAGAAGAAGTTCTGCACTCTTCCTTGCCATAGCGTCAATCGCAATCGTGGCGTTGGGTGCACTCTCTTTTCTTCCAAAGATCTCACTTTCACTTCCCTTTGTCGATGCCGGACCAACTTCATCGCTGACTGGATTACCGGGAAGAGATGGAGAAGTTCTCGTAGTAAAGGTCGATGACACGACGTATGCACACCCACAAGTGGGACTGCGACAAGCCGATGTTGTCTACATTGAACAAGTAGAAGGTGGGCTCACGCGTTTGGCGGCAATCTTCTCTTCCACGATTCCTGCAAAAGTTGGACCGGTTCGTTCGGCGCGAATTTCAGATATCGAACTATTGGCTCAATACGGAAAGGTTGGCTTTGCATATAGTGGCGCTCAGAAATTGATGCTGCCTGTGATTGCATCGGCCAATCTCTATGACGTAGGCGCAAACAAATTTGGTCCTCACTACTATGCAAATGATCCTGTTCGCATCGCACCATACGCAATGATGATGAGCGCGCCAGAAGTTCTTGCGGAGGCAAAAGCGCGAAGCATGACATTTGCTACCGCTACCAAGATGGGATGGCACTTCGGAGATTCCGCCGGAAAAGGTGTGAAAATTTCCAAGGTGCACATCTCATGGCCCGCTAGTAGCTATGACGCTACCTGGTCGAGCGAAGAGGGCCGTTGGCTCCTTACCCATAACGGAAATGTTGATACCGATGACACAGGCTACGTGTTAGGTCCTAAGACCTTCGTTATCCAATTGGTTTTAATCTCTGATTCGATTTATCACGACAAAGTTGGGGGAGTGACGCCCTTATCTGCAACGGTAGGTGAAGGAAAGTGTTATCTCCTTCGCAATGGCACATACCAACCTTGTATGTGGAAGCGCAGCAGTGCAGAGTCCGGAACTACTTTCACGGATCTTGCCGGCAATGAGCTTGCCTTTGAAAAGGGTCAGATTTGGTTTGCACTGACTTCCAAAGAGCCTCTATTTACGCCGGTACCTGCGCAAGATGCGACAACTTCAGCGAGCAAGTAGACTTTTAGACCTGAACTAGCGTCTCTTCGCTATATCTTAAAAGGGGTCATGTAAATGTCTGAAGCAACAGGTACAGCACGCGTTAAGCGCGGTATGGCAGAGATGCTCAAGGGTGGCGTCATCATGGATGTCGTCAATGCAGAGCAGGCCAAAATTGCTGAAGATGCCGGTGCATGCGCCGTTATGGCTCTCGAGCGCGTTCCTGCAGATATTCGCGCACAAGGCGGTGTTGCTCGCATGTCAGACCCTGACATGATTGAGAAGATTCAGGCGGCGGTTTCAATTCCTGTAATGGCGAAGGTTCGTATTGGTCATTTCGTTGAAGCGCAGATTATTCAGAGCCTCGGCGTCGATTACATCGATGAATCAGAAGTTCTTACCCCCACTGATTATGAGAACCATGTTGATAAGTGGAAATTCACAGTTCCTTTTGTATGTGGTGCAACCAATCTCGGAGAGGCGCTACGCCGTATCAATGAAGGTGCAGCAATGATCCGCTCTAAGGGTGAAGCAGGCACTGGAGATGTATCAAATGCGATGACACATATGCGCAAGATCGGTGGCGAGATTCGTCGTCTCACTGCAATGCGCGAAGATGAACTCTATGTTGCCGCAAAAGAGATGCAGGCACCATATGCGCTCGTGAAGGAAGTAGCAGAGACAGGCAAGCTTCCAGTTGTTCTCTTCACAGCAGGTGGAATCGCAACTCCAGCAGATGCTGCACTCATGATGCAGATGGGCGCCGACGGAGTATTTATCGGTTCAGGAATCTTCAAGTCGGGCAACCCTGCACAACGTGCAGCAGCATGCGTCAAGGCGACAACATTCTTTGATGACCCTAAGGTCCTTGCAGAAGTTTCACGCGGCTTAGGCGATGCAATGGTGGGAATCAATGTTTCAGATATTCCTGCACCGCATCGCCTAGCTGAGCGCGGTTGGTAATATTTCGTTCAAATGAAGATTGGTGTACTTGCCCTTCAAGGTGATTTTCGCGAACATATTGTTGCGGCAACTTTGGCAGGACATTCCGCGAGTGCGATTCGACGCGAATCAGAACTCAACGAGGTAGATGCGCTGATTTTGCCTGGAGGGGAGTCAACGACAATCGCCCTTCTTGCGAAGAGCTACAACCTCTTTCAACCGATTCGCAAGAGGATCAAAGAGGGTTTACCTGTCTATGGTTCTTGTGCAGGAATGATTCTTCTCGCCGACCGTATCGTTGATGGCGCACAAGGCCAAGAGACATTCGGCGGAATAGATATGACTGTCCGTCGCAACGCCTTTGGACGCCAAGTTGAATCTTTTGAAGGAGAGATCACCTTTAATTCAAAACTGGTCAATGGAGTTTTTATCCGCGCTCCGTGGGTTGAATCTGTAGGCAAAGACGTTCAGGTTCTCTCTGAAGCGGCGGGGCATCCAGTTGCCGTGCGGCAAGGATCACTTCTTGCCACAAGCTTTCATCCCGAACTGACCGGTGATCTCTCGATACATCAGTACTTTTTTGATGAGATTTGCCGCTAGCCGGTACTCTTTCCCCATCAATTTCGTAATACACAAGTAGAGGTGAACCATGTCAGGCCATTCCAAGTGGGCAACTACCAAGCATAAGAAGGCTGTCATTGATAGCCGTCGTGCGAAGAACTTCGCAAAGCTAATTAAGGCGATTGAAGTTGCTTCCCGTAATGGTGGTCCTGATATTGATGGCAATCCAACTCTTTTTGATGCAATCGCAAAGGCGAAGAAGAACTCAATGCCGGCCGACAATATTGATCGTGCGGTAAAGCGTGGAGCTGGACTTGAATCTGGCGGCGCTGATTGGCAGACAATTATGTATGAGGGTTATGGACCTAACGGAGTTGCAATCATGATCGAATGTCTCTCTGATAACCGTAACCGCGCAGCTTCCGAAGTTCGCGTTGCAGTAACTCGCAATGGTGGCTCAATGGCAGATCCAGGATCAGTGTCATATCTCTTCAACCGAAAAGGGGTCATCATCGTTAATAAGGTGGATGGAGTAACAGAGGATTCAATTCTCGAAGCAGCGCTAGAAGCTGGCGTCGAAGAGGTCAACGATCTCGGAGAGTCATTTGAAGTTGTATGTGAAGCTTCTGATCTCGTTGCAGCACGTACCGCTCTTCAAGTTGCGGGTGTTGATTATGAATCCGCTGATTCATCTTTCCTTCCTTCAATGAGCATTCCACTCGATGCAGATGGTGCAAAGAAGGTCTTTGAACTCATCGATGCAATTGAAGAGCTCGATGACGTACAGAATGTCTTTGCAAACTTCGATGTATCAGATGAGGTAATGGCGAGCCTTTCATAAGGTTTCTCTCACTTCACCCCTAGGCTTTGATATATGGCGGCGAAGATCATTATGGGTATCGACCCTGGTTTGACGCGCTGCGGAGTCGGCGTAATTTCCCAGAAGAGCGTGCGCGAGTTATTGCTCGTTGATGTCGGAGTAATTCTTACGCCTGTAGATGCGCCACTTGAAGAGCGCTTACTTGGTATTGAACGTGAGATTGAAAAGTGGATTGAGCGGACTTCACCTGATGTTGTTGCAGTTGAACGAGTTTTTGCTCAACACAATGTTCGTACAGTCATGGGCACCGGTCAAGCCGCTGGTATCGCCCTCCTCATCGCAGCGCGCCGTGGTATTCCAGTTGCGATGCATACGCCATCAGAGGTGAAGGCAGCTGTCACTGGTTCTGGACGTGCCGGAAAAGTTCAAGTTGCTGAGATGGTAAAGCGAATCCTTAATTTAGAGACGATTCCAAAACCAGTAGATGCAACAGATTCATTGGCACTGGCTATCACTCACGCATGGCGTGGAGAAGGAACATCGCGCCTTGCATCAGCGGTCAAGGCGGAGAAAGAGCGCCTTGCTAAACTAAGGTCATCATGATTTCTCAACTCACCGGAACGGTTCGTCAACTCACAACCGAGAAAGTTGTTCTCGAGGTTGGGGGAGTCGGCTACCTGATCTCAATTACTCCTCGCACATCTGCTCACATCACGATGGGATCCGCGATTACCCTCTCTACAACCCTCGTGGTGCGCGAAGATTCAATGACTCTCTTCGGATTCTTGGACTCCAAAGATCGAGATGTCTATGAAGTACTCCAGACAGTTTCCGGAATAGGTCCTAAGGTTGCTCTAGCGATCACCGGAGCAATGACTCCTGATGGCTTGGCGCAGGCAATCGCCTCTGAAGATATTGGCGCAATAGAGAAGGTTCCGGGTATTGGTAAGAAAGGCGCACAACGTCTTATCTTGGAACTCAAAGGAAAACTCGTTTCATCTAGTAGTGCGCCGCAGATTTCATCTCACTCGGCAGTACGTGATCAGTTATTGGCAGCACTTACAGGTTTAGGTTTCTCATCGAAAGAATCTGATGTTGCAATCAATGCAACTCTTGCTCACCTGGCCGAGAATGGCACAGATCCTTCTTCGCTCGATGTTGCAGAGCTTCTCAAGTTAACATTGCAGAGCGGTAAACGATGAACGAGAGAATTGTGAATCCAGAACTTTCTACATCAGAGGAATCAACGGCAGAGCTTGCACTTCGACCTAAATCACTTGATGAGTTTGTAGGACAACATCGAGTCCGAGAGCAACTCGATGTACTTCTATCAGCGGCGAAGAGTCGTGGAGCTTCAGCGGACCATATTCTTCTCTCTGGCCCTCCAGGTCTTGGTAAGACAACTCTTGCGATGATTCTCGCAGGTGAGATGGGTGCGCCTATTCGCATCTCAAGTGGACCAGCGATTACCCACGCGGGAGATCTCGCTGCAATTCTCTCCTCACTTGTCGAAGGGGAGATCCTCTTTCTTGATGAGATTCATAGATTGTCACGACCTGCGGAGGAACTTCTCTACATGGCGATGGAGGATTTCCGAGTAGATGTAATCGTCGGCAAGGGGCCAGGTGCAACTTCAATACCGTTGCAACTTCCTCACTTCACCTTGGTTGGTGCAACTACTCGTGCAGGGTTGCTGCCTTCACCTTTACGTGATCGCTTTGGATTTACTGCCCACCTCGATTACTACGAGAGCGAAGAGCTCGAAAAGGTAATCGCTCGAAGCGCTCAACTATTGGGTGTCACTATCGATGGCGCTGCGGTTGCAGAAATCGCCGGACGTTCTCGTGGTACCCCTCGCATCGCCAACCGACTTCTTCGTCGTGTGCGCGATCTTGCTCAAGTATCTGGCTCTGGCCAACTCAGTCTGGATCATGCTCTCAAAGCCCTCACCATCTACGAGGTCGATGAGAAGGGCCTCGATCGCCTCGACCGCTCTGTACTTCTCGCTCTCATCGATCGCTTTAGCGGTGGCCCTGTCGGCCTCTCCACCTTGGCGATAGCGGTAGGAGAAGAAGTGGAGACCGTGGAAGCGGTCGCCGAGCCATTCTTGGTCAGAAATGGCCTCATGGCTCGCACTCCGCGTGGCCGAGTAGCTACTCCTGCCGGATATGCCCATGTGGGACGAACACCACCTGCCTCTCTGGCGACGCTTTTCGACACCTCGGCTGAGTAGCACCTAGACTCTGCCCTTATGTCCACACCTACTAAAACAGCGAAGAGCACGGGGCGCCCAGCGCGCGCCCTCGCAATCCTGGCCCTCATCCTCGTTGGCTTGACTGCGACAGCTCTACTTCAAGGCGCAACATCTGTGCGCCTCGGTCTCGATCTCCGCGGAGGTACAAGCGTCACGCTTCAACCTCGCGCCTCCAATGACTCTAATAAGGTCACATCAGAGGCGATTGATCAGGCTGTATCCATTATTCGTCAGCGCGTTAACTCACTCGGCGTCGCTGAGTCAGAAGTGACTGCGCAGGGAAGCGGTGTTAACCGTCAGATCGTAATCTCTGTTCCAGGTGACTCGGGTCGACGTGTGGTCGATCTCGTAGGTCAGACAGCAGAACTTCGCTTCCGCCAGGTTCTTGCAACAGCTGCAGGAACTGCCGGATCAGGAACTGATACAGCAACTTCACTCTCTGGAGTTTCAGCAGATCTCAATGCAAAATTTGCGGCGCTAGATTGCACAAATGTAAAGAACTTGCAGGGAACAGGCGCAGATGCACCAACAGATACCATCGTTGCATGTAGCCGCACAGGAACAAGCAAGTTTATCCTTGCCCCTGCTGAGGTACTTGGACGCCAGGTGTCAAAGGCTGCTGCAGGCATCGATACTCAAGCTGGAAATGTGTGGACAGTTCAACTCACATTTAACGGTGAAGGTACAAAGGCATTTGGAGCACTTACTGCTCGTGTCACATCTCTTGCATCACCTCAGAATCAAGTTGCAATCGTTCTCGATGGTCTCGTAGTTTCAGCTCCATCAATTAATGAAGCAATCCCATCAGGTAATGCGCAGATCACCGGAAACTTCTCTCAGACAGAAGCTCAGGATCTTGCCAATGTACTTAAGTACGGCGCACTTCCACTCGCATTTGATCGCGGTGAAGTTCAGCAAGTTTCACCAACACTTGGTGCAGACCAACTCCATGCAGGTCTTCTTGCAGGAGCACTTGGCCTCCTCCTCGTATTCCTCTTCTCTCTTATCTACTACCGCGCCCTCGGCCTGGTAACTGTTGGCTCACTCCTGGTTGCAGGTGCACTTCTCTACCTCACCTTCTTGGTGCTCGGTAAGAATATTGGGTTCACACTTACGCTCGCAGGTATCGCTGGAGCAATCGTCTCTATCGGTATCACTGCCGACTCGTTTATCGTCTACTTCGAGCGTATTCGCGATGAAGCTCGTGAAGGACGCACACTTCGTTCGGCAGTTGAATCAGGCTGGGTTCGTGCGCGTCACACAATCATCGTCGCTGACATGATCTCTGTTCTTGCAGCGGTCCTTCTCTACTTCTTCGCTGTTGGCGGTGTTCGTGGATTCGCATTCACTCTCGGGCTAACAACGCTGATCGACCTCTTGGTCGTCTTTATCTTCACAAAGCCACTCGTCACAATCTTGGCGAAGGTGAATTTCTTCGCCTCAGGACATCCACTCTCTGGCTTCTCTGCGAAGAGCATCGGCTCTAAAAATCAGATGACACAGCATGTATCAACAGAAGGCGTGGAGGGTTAATAAGATGGCTCAACTATCAGGACTCGGAAGCCGCCTCTACTCTGGCGAGACATCCTTTAACATCATTGGGAACCGCAAGCGTTGGTACTCAATCTCTGCCGTCTTCATCCTTATCTCAATCGCAGCACTTGCGATCCAAGGGCTTCATCTTGGTATCGAGTTCAAGGGTGGATCTTCATATACCGTTAACAAGACCGGCACGACTATCGAAGAAGCTCGTAGCGCAGTTGCAACGACTGGAATCGCTGGTGAAGTGATCGTTCAGAAGATTGGTGATTCAAAGATCCGCGTCCAAACTGGCACAGTAACTGCAGCTCAATCCTCAGCTATCGAAGATGCTCTAGCAGCGAAGTTCTCAGTAAACGTTGAATCTATCGACACTCAGATTGTTGGCCCTTCATGGGGTAAGGAGATTACAAAGAAGGCGCTCTACGGTTTGTTCGCCTTCTTACTCGCTGTGATGCTCTTCCTCGCAATGGCTTTTGAGCCAAAGATGGCAATTGCCGCAATTGTTGCCGTTATCCACGACGTATTTATTACAGTTGGAATCTATGCAGTGGTCGGTTTCGATGTAACCCCTGCAACTGTAATTGGTTTCCTTACAATTCTCGGATACTCACTTTATGACACAGTTGTAGTCTTCGATAAGGTCCGCGAGAATACAAAGTCAATCGCTGCATCAGCTAAGAGCACATATTCAGATGCTGCAAACCTGGCGGTCAATCAGACTCTCGTTCGTTCAGCTAACACTTCGCTGATTGCTCTTCTACCGGTTGGCGCGATTCTCTTTGTTGGCGCAGGCCTTCTCGGTGCGGGAACTCTTAAGGATCTCTCGCTCGCCCTCTTTATCGGTCTCGCAGTTGGAACGTACTCATCTGTCTTTATCGCGCCACCATTTCTTGCAGCTCTTCGTGAGAAGGAGCCTGCAATGATTGCATTGGCAAAGCGCGTTCAGGGTCGTGGGGGAGCAGCGCCTGTAGTTTCCGAGGTTCGTGCAGTACGTCCATCAACTGGTCGTGGTCCACGTAATCAACCTAAGCGCAAGGGTCGCAAGTAACCCCCTAACTTCCTATGGCTGATATATCCCTGATTGATCCATTAATTGGTTCACTCAGAGAGCATTATGAAAGCGTAGACGAAGAACTCATTCGTCGCGCCTTCACCGTAGCCAATGAGGCGCATGCAGATCAGGTGCGTAAATCGGGCGAGGAGTACATCACCCATCCAGTAGCAGTATCTGAGATCTTGGCTGAGCTTGGACTCAATACAACGACTGTTGTTGCATCTCTCTTACATGACACAGTTGAAGATACCCCTTATTCGCTAGAGCAGTTGCGTAGCGACTTTGGTGATGAGGTAGCAAACCTTGTTGATGGAGTCACCAAGCTAGATAAATTAACCTACGGACCCACTGCTGAGGCAGAGACTGTTCGCAAGATGGTTATTGCTATGTCTCGAGATATTCGAGTCCTCGTCATTAAGTTGGCAGATCGACTACATAATGCACGGACCTGGGGATTTGTCTCATCTGATAGCGCAGCGCGCAAAGCTCGTGAAACGCTCGATATCTACGCACCTCTTGCCCATCGCCTTGGAATGAATGCGATTAAGTGGGAGCTCGAAGATCTGAGTTTTGCTGTGATCGAACCTAAGAAATATGAAGAGATTACTCGACTCGTTGCAGAGCGATCACCTTCTCGAGATGCGCTTACTTCAGAGGTCATCGGTGCAGTTGAAGAAGATCTCGCTAAAGATCATATTGAGTCAACAGTTACCGGACGAAAGAAGCACTTCTACTCTGTCTATCAGAAGATGGTCGTTCGTGGTCGTGACTTTAACGATATCTATGACCTGGTAGGAATTCGAGTCCTGGTCAACGATGTGAAAGATTGTTATGCAGTCTTAGGTTCTATCCACGCGCGATGGAGTCCGATCCCTGGTCGCTTTAAAGATTACATTGCAATGCCGAAGTTCAATCTCTACCAATCCCTTCACACAACTGTGATTGGTCCGAACGGTAAGGCGATTGAGATTCAGATCCGTACCTATGAGATGCATAGTCGTGCAGAGTTCGGTATCGCAGCTCATTGGAAGTACAAACAAGGGGGAGAGCAGAAGTCTCCTGAGATGCTCTGGCTTCGCCAATTACACGAGTGGCAGAAAGAGACCGAGGATCCATCCGAATTCCTCGAGGCCCTTCGCTTTGATCTTGGTAGCCCTGAAGTCTTCGTCTTTACACCGAAAGGCTCTGTCATCGCACTGCCTGGCGGCTCTACGCCGGTGGATTTCGCCTTCTCTGTTCATACAGATGTAGGTCTGCGCTGTGCCGGTGCGAAGGTAAATGGTCGCCTCGTTCCACTCGAGTCAAAGCTCAGCAATGGCGATGTTATTGAGATTGTTACCAATAAATCAGATTCTGCCGGACCTAGTCGCGATTGGCTCAACTTTGTAAAGAGCCCACGTGCGCGATCGAAAATTAAGGCGTGGTTTAGTAAGGAGCGACGCGAAGAGGCGGTCGATGCTGGACGTGAATCAATTGCGCGACAGATGCGTAAAGCAGGTCTTCCGCTTCAAAAGATCTTTGCAGGTCATGCACTTCTAGAGTTGGCACACGACCTTCACTATGCAGATATCGATGCTCTCTATAGCGCAGTCGGAGATGGACATGTCTCTGCCGCCTCAATTATTGAAAAGCTTGTCGTTTCAATGGGAGTTGAAGATTCACACCCAGAACCATCCGTAGAATTCATCCCAACTTCTAACCAAGCAGCTAAGCGGACATCAAGTGCCATTAAGGTTGAAGGCGTAGATGATGTTCTCGTCAAACTTGCGCGTTGCTGCACTCCAGTTCCAGGCGATGAGATTATGGGATTCATTACTAAGGGATCGGGCATCTCTGTTCACCGAATCGACTGCCTTAACGCGGCAGATCTTCGCGAACATCAAGGGGAGCGCGTTGTTGGCGTTTCTTGGCTTGCAGGCGCAGCAAGTGTCTTCTTGGTAAATATCCAGATCGAGGCGCTAGATCGTTCGCGCTTACTTGCAGATGTAACACGTACTCTCTCTGAGCAACATGTAAATATTTTAAGTGCGGCGGTAAGTACGTCGAAGGATCGCGTTGCGATTTCAAAGTTCACATTTGAGATGGCAGATGCAAAGCACCTAGATTCAGTTCTAGCAGCGGTGCGTAACGTTGAAGGCGTCTACGACGTCTATAGAACGTGACTTAGCGCTGTACTAGAGATTACTTAAATTCAGCGAGAGACTTCTCAGCCTCAACAAGCCAGACCTTACGAGCAGCAGCTGATTCGAGGGCTTCTTTAGCTTTCTTATCATTTCCTGCAGCCTGCGCCTTAGCAGCGGCCTTCTCATAGTTTGCGATTGATTCAGTGAGCTGTGTGACGACATCCGCAGCGCGTGCCTTCGCAGCAGGATCGCTCTTACGCCACACTTCAGCCTCTGCGCTCTTAATAGCCTCTTCTACTGCAGATACGCGAGTATCAAGTGCTGCACGCTTAT
>CANGLK010000001.1 GCA_947454735.1 Candidatus Nanopelagicaceae bacterium | reverse complement strand
TGGCTTGAGATCGCGGCCTGAAGTTGCTTCAAGTTCAACGATGAGGTCGTTAAGAGTTGTATTGCCCCATGCATGCTTCTCGAAGTACTTCTTAAGTCCTGCAATAAATGCATCGAGACCAACGTATGCGACGAGCTGCTGAAGAACAGATGCTCCCTTTGCATATGTGATTCCGTCGAAGTTTGTCTTAACAGCCTCGAGGTCATACATATCTACTGCGATTGGGTGAGTTGATGAGAGCTGATCTTGGCGGTATGCCCAGTTCTTGCGCTCTGCATTGAAGACGGTCCATGAGTTTGTGAAACGAGTGGCATATGCGAGCGTGTGATACGAAGCCCACTCGGCAAATGACTCGTTGAGCCATAGGTCATCCCACCATGTCATTGTGACGAGGTCACCAAACCACATATGTGCCATCTCGTGGAGGATGACATTTGCGCGCCAGTTATATTCCTTATCAGTGACCTTTGAGCGGAATACAAAGTAGTTCTCTGCAAATGTCACGCAGCCTGCATTCTCCATTGCACCAGCGTTGAATTCAGCAACTGCAATCTGATCGTACTTATCGAATGGATATGCGAGGCCGAAATCCTTTTCGAAGGCTGCGAAACCGCGACGAGTAATATCGAAGAGCTCCTCTGCATCCATGTGCTCTGCAAGTGACTTGCGGCAATAGAGACCGAGTGGAACAACCTTCGCACCCTTGTATTCACTCTCGACCTTGAAGTAAGGGCCGGCAACGAGTGCAGTGAGGTAGGTAGAGATACGTGGGGTAGTTGTAAATACCCACTTCTTATCTGAGCCAACATCTGTCTTTGAGGCAACTGGGTTATTTGAAATTACCTCCCAGTGGCCGGGGACTGTTGCAGAGATTGCAAATGTTGCTTTGAGATCTGGCTGATCGAAGCAGGCAAATGTGCGACGAGCATCAGGAACTTCGTGCTGGGTATAGAGATAGACCTCTCCATCAGCAGGATCCTGGAAGCGGTGGAGGCCTTCACCTGAATTTGAGTAGATGCCTTCGAACTCGACATACAAATCATTGGTTGCAGCCAAAGGTGGAAGGAAGATTGATTCGCCATCGAACTTTGGATCGAAAGATTCACCATTGAGCTCTGCCTTGATGACAGACTTTCCAACAGCGTCGATAAAGGTAGTTGCGCCAGGCTTGAGACCGTCAAACTTCACACGAGTCTTGACAATGAAGTTCTCAGCTCCGACGGTGAGATCGAGATCTACATCGTAGGAATGAACCTTGACTAGCTGTGAACGTTCTTGCGCTTCTGCACGTGTGAGATTTACTCCTGGCACGGTTAACTCCTTATATATGGGCTTGCGTGGATGTAGAGAGCCTAATCGAACCATAAGATTCTCGCTATGGAAGAGCCCACCGTACGCAGTTATCGAATCCGCGGCACGCGTATCACTGGCCCACAGCAGCTAGCCCTCGATACCCATTGGGATTCATATGGCATCGAGCAGGGCACTAATTTTCTTGATCTCTCCTCACTCTTCCCTGATTCTCAGCAGATCATTATGGAGATTGGCTTTGGCATGGGGGAGGCGACCGCTCTCATCGGCAAAGCTTTCCCCGAGACAGGTTTCCTCGCAGTAGATGTACATCGCCCTGGTGTTGGAAAGTTATTTGCACTCATTCATGAACACGGTCTGAAGAACCTTCGCGTCATTCAGGGAGATGCACATTTAATCTTGCATGACATGATTGAAGATAAGTCACTCGATGGCATCCATCTCTTCTTTCCAGATCCCTGGCCAAAGAAGCGCCACAACAAGCGACGCATCGTCAATGCAGATTTTCTCGCACTTATTGCACCGAAGTTAAAAGATGGTGGCTTTATCCATATCGCAACGGATTGGGTTCCATACGCGGAATGGATTGAGGAAGTATTTGCTGCAAGCGCTCTCTTTGATGGCGGAAAAGTGGAGCGCCCTGAGTGGCGCCCCCTTACACGTTTTGAAGGTCAAGGAATTACCAAGGACCATCAAGTAAATGATTTTAGATATATAAAGAGCTAAGCCTCGTAGGCTGCGATCTTTGCAATGCGTCGCGCATGACGCTCATCGCCTAGAAAAGGCGTTGCGATAAAGGTATCGATGAACTCTTTCACCTCTTGCGCTGTATGTTGGCGCTGACCTACTGAGATGACATTGGCATTGTTATGTTCGCGCGCAAGCTTTGCGGTCTCAGCGCTCCATACAAGTGCGGCACGGATGCCCTTCACTTTATTAGCAGCTATCTGCTCGCCATTTCCAGAACCGCCGAGAACGATTCCAAGTGAGCTCGCATCCTTAGAGACTGCCTCAGCAGTTGGAATGCAGAAATCTGGATAATCATCGAGGGCTTCAAATTCATATGGCCCGTGGTCTGTTACATCGTGGCCGCCTGCAACCAGGTGCTGGATAAGTTCATTCTTAAACTCAAGTCCAGCATGATCGCTACCGATGTGAATGCGCATGCGCAATTAAATCACGCAAGAGCTTGGAGCAAACGAAAACCCGCCAAGTGAATGGAACACTTGGCGGGTTTTCTACCCAATGAAGGAACTACATGAAGATAGTCCTTAAGCCTTTGATGAAGTTGTGGTTGTTGGTGTTGGGATAGTTGGAGCTGCTCCACCCATCATTCCGCCACCCATAGGTCCACCGTGTCCACGGCCGCCCTTACCACCACGATCTCCACCCATCATGCCGCCACCCATTTGACCACCCTCAGGTGAACCAATTGGAGCTGTTGCATTAACGATTTCAGTTACATGCGCAACGAGATTCGCCTTGAGTGAAGTTGCCTGGGCTGCAGTGAGCTTTCCAGCTGTAACTGCTGCATCGATCTGCTTAGTCTCATCAGCGACGAGCGCTGTGATCAAAGCATCCTTCTTTGCACCTGCGATTGTTGCAAGTGAATCACCAGCCTTGAGGCGAGTGAGAACTGTTGTTGTATCAATTCCTAGAGTTGATGCAATAACTGTGAGGTGCTCATCAAGAGGACCGCCCTTGCCGCCTATAGGACCTTGAGGACCCATTGGTGGGCGAGCTGCATCGTGTGCAGTTTCTGCAGAAGTTACTGCAGCAATGATTGCATCGGCCTGTGCCTGTGTAATCGTTCCCTTGGTAACAAGTCCTGAGAGAAGTGTTGCTAGTTCCTGGCCACGACCGAGCTTTCCTGATGATGCTTGGTTAGCAACAGTTGATACCGATGTTCGTGTGACCTTTGTTGTCTTTGATGCTGCAGTTGCAACGCCGAAAGATCCAGCCGTTAAAGCAACTGTCGTAATTGCGATTGCAACTACCTTTTTCTTTGATGACATTTTCATGTCTCCTGTCCCTTACGTCTTGTCAGCCCCGTATTGCTGACTTAGGTGTAATTAACACCCTCATGCTCAGAAAGGTAGCGGTAGAACCTGAGGGCACCTTGTGAATCTCTCTGCTCTCTCTGTGAACTACTAAGCGTCAATCTTGGGCTTTCTGTGAGCGTGGCTAGGGGGAGGCCTGATTACTTTGAGTAATCCAGACATTTCACACTTCTACTCAATCAAAATCCCGCCTCGGCGGGGGAGAGCGAGTTAAGGGTTAATGCGAAGAAAGAAGTTATTAGGTGCGGGGCTTCTTGCTCTCGCCACTTTCTCACCAATGCAATTGACTGCAGAAGCTGCGGGGAGATCCACCTCTGCTGCTGTAAATACGATTCTCAATGGCAAGGGAGCGCCGAAGAATTCAATTGGTATCGATGGAGATTTCTATATCGATACGCGCAGTTTGTTGATCTACGGACCCAAGGCAAAAGGTAGATGGTCATCTCCGCAGAGCATTCAAGGTCCGACTGGTCCATCAGGAAATGATGGAAGGAATGGATCAGATGGAAAAACAGTTTCAACGTCAAATGTAAATACAGTTGTTGGACCACAAGGAATTCAAGGAGCTTTTGGTCCAGTTGGTCCGCAGGGAGAGAAAGGAGAGAAGGGCGAACAAGGTTTGCCAGGGGCAACCGGTGCCGCAGGTGCACCTGGTATTTCAGGTGCCGCAGGTGCTAGTGGTCCAAATGGTGCGCAAGGTCCAGCAGGTCCCGCAGGTGCGACTGGAGCAAAGGGCGAGACAGGAACTTCTGTAAGTTCAGAAGTTATTTATGGGCAACTTAATTTCAATGACCTAAGAGGCGGTGTTGGAACAAGCCAGTATGTTCAGTTGAATATTTTTGAATCGAGCAAGAGTTATGTTGTACGAATTCACATAAATACGTATCTACCAAATGAAAACACAAATGCTTTTATGCCTTTGGCGCTCTCTGCCACAAGTTCTATAAGTGGCGCAATTGTGCAAACAAGCTATTCCTTAATTAATGGTGCCTCATATCGAAACGGGAATGCCATCTTCGAAAACTCAATAGAGGCAGAGCTAGTCTTGGATGGAAAATCCATAGATGTGTCCTACGGCATAACAATCATGGTGACGGCTGGCCGGACTACGGAAGTGAACGGACCAGTGAAAATAAGTGGGAGTTTTACTGCTGTTGCCGTTCAAAGCGCTATAAATCACGCGTAAATATGTACTGGAGCGGGTGACCGGGATCGAACCGGCACAGCCAGCTTGGAAGGCTGGAACTCTACCATTGAGCTACACCCGCGGGGTGTGGGCGTTAGCGTACATGGTCGGTAAGGAGAAGTGAAAATTTGCCTTAGACTTCCCCCTGCGCCTTCGGGGCGTAGCGTAGTGGCTAGCGCGCCTGCTTTGGGAGCAGGAGATCGGGAGTTCGAATCTCCCCGCCCCGACCAGTATTACTTGTAGTTCGAAGTTATTTAATTTCTAACTAACTTCAAATCAACTTCAATCAACAGGAGTCAATTGTGAAGAGCAACGTCGAGACACTTTCACCAACACGTGTAAAGATTTCAGTAGAGGTTGCATTCGAAGAACTCAGCCCTTACATCGCAGATGCTTACAAGAAGCTTGCATCACAGATCAACGTTCCAGGTTTCCGTAAAGGAAAAGTTCCTGCAGCAATGGTTGAACAGCGCATCGGTCGCCCGGCAATTCTCGATGAAGCAATCAACGCAGCTCTTCCAGAGTTCTACGGTCAAGCAGCTCGCGAGCACACACTTCTTGTGATTGGTCGCCCAGTTGTAGATATCAAAGAATTTAAAGATAACGAGAAGCTCGACTTCACAGTTGAAGTTTCAGTTCGCCCAGAAGTAACACTTCCTGATTTCTCAAAGATCACTGTCACAGTTGATAACGCAGAAGTTACTGATGCAGATCTCGATGAGCAGATTGATGAGCTTCGCGCTCGCTTCGGAACTCTTCACACTGTTGAGCGCGCAACTAAGTCAGGTGACTTCGTTACTGTTGATCTCACAGCGCGCATCGATGGTGAAGAAGTTGATGGCGGCAAGGCAAATGACATTTCATATGAAGTTGGCTCTAACCGCATGATCGATGGTCTCGATGAGGCACTCGTTGATATGTCAGCTGGAGATACAAAGACATTCACAACTCAGCTCGTTGGTCAGAAAGATGACGAGAAGGGCGACGTTGAGATTGCACTCAAGGTTGTTAAGGAGCGCGAGCTTCCAGCTGTTGATGATGCATTTGCAAAGCTCGCATCTGAGTTCGACACAGTTGCAGAGCTCAAGGCAGATTTCACAGAGCGTCTTGCACGCATCAAGAAGCTCGAGCAGGGTGCGCAGGCACGCGATCTCCTTGTTGAGAAGTTGCTTGCTGATCTCACTATTGAGGTTCCAGATGATTTGGTTCTTGAAGAGGTAAATAGCCACCTCGAGGGCGAAGGCCGTCTCGAAGATGCTGTTCACCGCGCAGAGGTAGATAAGGAAGTTCGTGACGGAATTAAGTCTGAGTTCCTCCTCGATTCAATCGTGAAGGCAGAAGACGTTCAGATCACTGAGGTTGAACTCACTGACTACCTCGTCCGCATGTCACAGCGCTACGGGATGGGTCCAGAGCAGTTTGCTCAGGAGCTCCAGAAGGCTGGACAGATCACACAGGTCATCGCCGAGGTCACTCGCGCGAAGGCGCTTGCATCTGTTCTTGGTCGCATCTCCGTCGTCGACAAGGCCGGCACAAAGATTGAACTTGAAGAGCTCCGTCCTCTTCAGAACCCAGCAGCGCCACCTTCTGCTGAATAATCTTTAGCCAATAGCGAACAGGGGCGAATTCCGCCCTAATCCTCATAATTTGGGAAGCATTTTCGCCCTGCCGTTGTTAAGGTCACTACATGCAATTCAGGCAATCTGAAGAGCGCACCTTTTCTGGTGTGCAAGAGTCGGAAGGAAGTACCGTGGATTTATTTAACCCACAGAACAGATCAGCAGCTGAGACACCACTCGGCCTAGGCGATCAGATTTATAGCCGCCTTCTCCGTGAGCGAATCGTCTTCCTTGCAGGCGAAGTCCGCGATGAGATGGCAAACCAGATCTGCGCGCAGCTCCTTCTTCTCTCTGCAGAAGATTCAGAGAAGGACATCTACCTCTACATCAACTCACCTGGTGGATCTGTCTATGCAGGTATGGCGATTTACGACACTATGAATTACATCAAGAACGATGTTGCAACAGTTGCAATGGGAATGGCTGCATCAATGGGTCAATTCCTTCTTACAGCTGGAACAAAGGGCAAGCGTTACGCAACGCCACATGCACGCATCTTGATGCACCAGCCACTCGGTGGAATCGGTGGAACAGCAACTGATATTCGCATCCAGGCAGAGCAGATGGCGATTACAAAGCAGACCCTCTCTGAACTCAATGCTAAGCACACAGGTCAGCCACTTGAAAAGATTCTTATCGATTCAGATCGCGACAACTGGTTCAATGCAAAGGATGCTCTCGAGTACGGCTTTATCGATCACATTGCAACAAGCGATGGACAGATTTCTGGAGGTAAGAAGTAATGAACCACATCTCAGATTTCCAAGCTCGCTACGTACTTCCACAATTCGATGAGAAGACAGCAAATGGATATAAGCGCCACGATCCATATACAAAGCTCTTTGAAGAGCGCATCATCTTCTTAGGTCAGGCAATCGATGACACAGTTGCAAACGATGTTATGGCCCAGCTTTTGACGCTTGAGTCAATGGATCCAGATCGCGATATCTCGATCTACATCAACTCACCTGGCGGATCATTTACAGCGCTCACAGCGATCTATGACACGATGCAATTCGTTCGCCCTGATATTCAGACAATCTGCTTGGGACAGGCAGCATCAGCTGCAGCGATCATCCTTGCGGGTGGAACAAAGGGAAAGCGTTACGGCCTCGAGCACTCACGCATCCTCATTCACCAGCCTTCATCTGAGGGCGGAGGACAGGCATCTGATATCGAGATTCAGGCACGTGAAGTAATGCGTATGCGCGGACTTCTCGAAACAATGTTGGCCAATCACTCAAATAAGACTGTCGAAGAGATTGAAAAAGATATCGAACGAGACAAGATTCTCACCGCTGCTGAAGCAGTGGAGTACGGAATTATCGATAAGGTTATGGCTTCACGAAAGGCCAAGCCTTCCGCGTAATCAGATATTAGATAGAAAGGTCCGGGTGCGATGCTCAAGAAATATTTCGCACCCGGTTCTCTCTTTTCCTACAAGGGTTATCGAAACTTCTTTATCTCTGGCGCGATCTTTGTCTTGGGCGCTTCAGCCTTTCCCATCGCACTCGCAGTCACTGTTCTTGATAAAGGTGGAAATGCATCTGCCCTTGGATTAATCCTCGCTGCGCGCGTCGCAGCCGGAACTCTCTTTATGTTGATTGGCGGCGTCTGGGCAGATCGCTTGCCTCGTAAATGGATCATGATCGGCGCAGATACTTTCCGAGCAATCATCTGTTTAGTTTTAGTCTTCGTCTCGGCAAATGATTTACCTTTATGGGCAATTGGCCTACTCGTATTTCTTATGGGTCTCGGTGATTCATTCGGTGCACCTGCGGGTTCTGCAATCGTTCCAAGTTTGCTGCCAGATCACCTCCTTCCATCTGGCAATGTTGCAAAGGGAATTGTGGCTAAAGTCGGCACAATTGTTGGCCCAGGTCTTGGCGGATTAGCAATTGCATTTCTAGGAGCAGATTGGACCTTCGCGCTCATAGGTGCATTTTTCTTAATTGCGACATCGATGATTCTGACAATTCACGAACCACCACGCCAAGAGATTCTTGAAGATAAGCCGACCTTCCTCTTTGAACTTAAAGAAGGATTTAAGTTGGTCTGGGAAATCAAGTGGATTGCAGCATCTATTGCGATGGCATCCTTCCAATTGATGGTGATCGTCGCAGCAGAGACTGTTTTGCTTCCAGTCATCACTCGCCGCGAATTTCATACCAACTCAGTCTTCGCCATCTCAGCTGCTGCATTTAGTTTGGGCGGAATGATCAGCGCGATTATTGCGATCAAAATGAAGCCTAAGCGACCAGGATTTGTTGCAATCTGGCTCTGGTCGCTCTTTGCTGTAGCACCGCTCGTACTTGCATTCCCTATTAATGAAACAGTTGTGATTGCTGGTTATTTCATTGCAGGCCTCTCAATCGGAGGCTGGGAGGCATATTGGGTCACCGCTGTACAGCGTGAAGTTCCGCAAGATATGCAGGGACGTGTATTTAGCATCGATATGGTCGGCTCAGGTGGATTGATGCCAATCGGAATGGCCTTAGTGGGGCCAGTAATTTTATTGATGGGGGAGCGCACCTTCCTCATCTCGGCGATTGTTTTTCACATTCTCATTTGTTATCTCGTACTTCTCGTCCCCGGAGTGGCTGAAATGCGAAATCCTGGTCGTGTTCTTCCCGATACAGATTCAGCACAAAGTTAATTCACTTAGGGCGAACAAAGTCAGGCGTAATTCAGCCCCCATAAAGGTGGCGCGAAAACTATATTTACTCCCATGTCCACGAAAATCGGCGAGGCTAACGACCTCTTGAAGTGCTCCTTCTGCGGCAAGACTCAGAAGCAGGTAAAGAAGCTCATTGCAGGTCCAGGTGTTTATATCTGTGACGAGTGCATCGATCTCTGTAACGAGATCATCGTTGAAGAGCTTTCTGAAGCAAACACACTCGGCCTGGCAGAATTGCCGAAGCCACAATCAATCTTTGAATTCCTTGATCAATATGTCATCGGACAAGATCGCGCAAAGAAGTCCCTCTCTGTCGCGGTGTACAACCATTACAAGCGTGTTCAATCCGGCGAATCTCGTAGTGAAGATGGAATCGAACTTGCAAAGTCAAACATTCTTCTCCTTGGCCCAACAGGTTGCGGAAAGACGCTGATGGCGCAGACTCTCGCTCGCATGCTTAACGTTCCATTTGCAATTGCAGATGCAACAGCGCTCACTGAAGCTGGTTATGTCGGAGAAGATGTAGAGAACATTCTTCTCAAGCTTCTTCAAGCCGCTGATTATGATGTGAAGAAGGCTGAGACCGGAATCATCTACATCGATGAGATCGATAAGGTTGCTCGTAAGGCAGAGAACCCATCGATTACTCGCGATGTTTCAGGTGAAGGAGTTCAGCAAGCCCTCTTAAAGATTCTTGAAGGTACTGTCGCATCTGTTCCACCACAAGGCGGACGCAAGCACCCACATCAAGAATTTATTCAGATCGATACGACAAATGTTCTCTTTATCGTCGGAGGTGCATTCGCCGGACTCGACAAGATTGTCGAGGCACGAAGCGGTTCTGCTGGAGTTGGATTTAATGCAGATCTCGTCACTCAAGAGCAGAAGAATCGTAAAGATATCTTCGCTGATGTAATGCCTGAAGATTTGTTGAAGTTTGGAATGATTCCAGAATTCATCGGACGCCTTCCAGTTATCACTAGCGTTGAAAATCTCGATAAGCCTGCTCTTATGCAGATCCTTACTGAGCCAAAGAATGCTCTTGTGAAGCAGTATCAGAAGCTCTTTAGCCTGGATGATGTCGAACTTGAATTCTCTGCCGATGCACTCGATGCAGTTGCAGAGCTTGCTCTCTCACGAGGCACTGGTGCTCGCGGCCTTCGCGCAATCATGGAGTCAGTGCTCCTTAGCGTTATGTATGAAGTGCCAAGCCGTACCGATATCGCAAAGGTGATCATCGAGAAGGATTGCATCGATTCCAATGCGCCAGCTACCTTGATAGAGCGCACGGGCGATTTACCTAAGCGTTCTTCACGCCGTGAGAAGAACTCTGAGGAGAAAAGCGCGTAGCCACTACGGCTAGAATGCGCTCATGACGAAGCGCGAACTCGCTCCATCCTTTATCCCGGCCGATATTGAGCCACGTCTCTATCAGCACTGGGTCGACTCTGGTTACTTCACGGCAGATTCATCATCGCCAAAAGAACCATTCACAATCGTCATCCCTCCTCCCAACGTAACTGGCAACCTTCACATAGGTCACGCGCTGGATCAGACTCTTCAAGATTGCTTGACTCGAATGAAGCGCATGCAAGGTTATGAGGCTCTCTGGCTCCCAGGAATGGATCACGCTGGAATTGCAACGCAGAACGTTGTTGAGAAGCAGCTTGCAGCTCAAGGCCTCACACGCCACGATCTCGGTCGTGAAGAGTTTGTAAAGAAGGTTTGGGAGTGGAAGGCCGAATCAGGTGGACAGATTCTCGGTCAGATGAAGCGCCTTGGTGACTCAGTTGACTGGTCTCGTGAAGCATTCACCATGAATGAGACCCTTTCACAAGCAGTTCTTACAATCTTTAAGAAGTTGTATGACCAAGAACTTATCTATCGCGCAGAGCGAATCATCAATTGGTGTCCACGTTGTCTCACAGCGCTTTCAGATATTGAAGTTGAGCACCAAGATGATGAAGGCGAATTTGTTTCAGTTCGTTACGGTGATGGCGAGCAGAGCATCGTTGTTGCAACAACTCGCGCTGAAACGATGATGGGCGATGGCGCAGTTGCTGTTCACCCAGATGACCCTCGCTACCAGCACATGATTGGCACTGAAGTTCTTCTGCCACTTGTTAACCGCATGATCCCAATCATTGCTGATGAACTTGTAGATCCTGATTTTGGTACAGGCGCCGTTAAAGTAACTGCTGCCCACGATCCAAATGACTTTGAAATGGCTGTACGCCACAACGTACCTTTCGTTGTCATAATGAACGAACACGGTGTTATGGATGGAACTGGCACTGAGTTCGATGGAATGGATAGATTTGAAGCACGTGTAGCAGTTGTTGCAAAGCTTAAGGAGCTTGGACGCGTTGTTGCTGAGAAGCGTCCATACATCCATGCTGTCGGTCACTGTTCACGTTGCGATACAACTGTAGAACCACGTCTTTCAAAGCAGTGGTTCGTAAAAGTTGCACCCCTTGCAAAGGCGGCAGGAGATGCTGTTCGCGATGGTCGCGTAAAGATTGAACCAGAAGAACTTGCACCACGTTACTTCGAGTGGGTTGATGGAATGCACGACTGGTGTATCTCACGACAGCTCTGGTGGGGCCATCGCATCCCTGTCTGGTATGGACCAAATGGTGAAGTAATCGTTGTCGGGCCAGGAGAAAGCGCGCCAGCAGGATATGAACAAGATCCAGATGTTCTCGATACTTGGTTCTCATCTGCTCTATGGCCATTCTCAACTCTCGGCTGGCCAAACCAGACAGAAGATTTGAAGAAGTTCTACCCAACAAGCGTTCTCGTAACTGGTTACGACATCTTGTTCTTCTGGGTAGCGCGCATGATGATGTTCGGACTCTTTGCAATGGATGGAGTTCCTCCATTTGGAACAATCGTCCTGCACGGTCTTGTTCGTGATCAATTCGGTAAGAAGATGTCAAAGTCCAAGGGCAACGTTGTTGACCCACTTGAATTTATCGATAAGTACGGGGCAGATGCTCTTCGCTTCACACTTGCTCGTGGATCAAATCCAGGTAAGGACCAAGCATTGGCAGAAGATTGGATTGCAGGTTCACGTAACTTTGCAACCAAGCTCTGGAATGCAACTCGTTTTGCAATGATGAATGGTGCAACCGTCGAGGGCGATCTCCCGGCTGTTGATTCACTCAATGCAATCGATAAGTGGATTCTCTCCCGTCTTTCAGAGACAACAGCGCAGTACACAGAGCTGCTCTCAACATACGAGTTCGCTCGTGCAAGTGAAGTCATCTATCACTTTGCTTGGGATGATCTCTGCGACTGGTATCTCGAACTCTCGAAAGAGGCATTTGCATCTGGAAATGCGCAATCAACTCAGCGCGTTCTCGGCTTTGTGCTCGATCAACTCTTCCGTCTCTTGCATCCCGTCATGCCATTTATTACCGAAGAGCTCTGGACAACATTTACTGGGGGAGAGACCCTCATGAACGCCTCATGGCCAATCGTTGATGTCTCCCACCTCGATAAGTCAGCTGAAGAGCTCATTACACAGTTGCAACGTGTAATTACAGAGGTGCGTCGCTTCCGTAACGATCAGGGCGTTAAGCCAAGCCAGAAGATTCCTGGTCGCTTTATCGCACCTGCAGATGTTGCACAGTATTCATCTGCGATGGCATTTCTCCTTAAGCTCGAACTCGTAGATTTCACTGCCAGCGCTTCAGTTGAGATTGGTGCAATTAAGTGCGAGCTCGATTTATCTGGAGCGGTTGATGTTGAGGCAGAGCGCACGCGACTTGAGAAAGATCTCGCAACAGCAAAGAAAGATCTTGCAACTGCAGAGGTAAAACTCAACAACCAAGGATTTATGGCCAAGGCCCCAGAGAACGTCGTTGCAGAGATTCGCGAACGTCAAGCGGCTACAACTGCTGATATCGAGCGCATCACTGCACAGTTGGCTGCGTTAAAGTAGATGAGCGCAATCACACCTGACGATCAAGAGCGCATTGATGCAATCGAGCAGGCGCTTCTCAAGCGTTGGCCAGAGACAAAGATTGAGCCGACCCTTGAACGCATAGCAGCTCTCGTTGATATTCTAGGTTCTCCGCAACTGACCTATCCAACGATTCATGTGGGTGGAACAAATGGCAAGACGACAACCTCACGCATGATTGATTCACTTCTCTTTGAGATGGGCTTACGCACAGGGCGTTTTACATCACCGCACCTTGAGTCTTATCTCGAACGCATCGCTATCAATGGCCAGCCAATTGACCCTAAAGCGATGATCTTTTCCTATAACGATATCGCTGCCTATCTCGACTTTATGGATACAAAGTTCGAAACACCTATCTCATTCTTCGAAGCGATGACAGCCCTTGCATTTGCAGCATTTGCTGAACATCCAATTGATGTGGGAGTTATTGAAGTAGGTATGGGCGGAGAGTGGGATGCCACAAACGTGATTGATGCTGATGTATCAGTAATCATGCCGATCGATCTCGATCACACAGAATATTTGGGAAGCACTATCGCAGAGATAGCGAAAACAAAGGCCGGCATCATTAAAGAGGGTGGATTTGTCATTCTTGCTCAACAGCAGCCAGAAGCAGCTGTTGAACTTTTGAAGCGAGCTGCAGAAGTAGGAGCAGATATCGCTCGTGAAGGCGTTGAGTACATTATCGAATCTCGCGCACTCGCAGTGGGCGGTCAACTTCTCACAATTAAGACTTCAAAAGATACTTACGAAGAGATTTTCTTGCCGCTCCATGGCAAGCACCAAGCTTCTAATGCAGCAGCCGCACTCGTCGCAGTTGAAGCATTCTTCGGCGACCAAGAGCTTGATTACGATGCAGTCATTGCAGGATTCGCAAATGTTCAATCACCAGGTCGTTGCGAAGTCCTTCATCGTGACCCAACAATAATTATCGATGCTGCGCACAATCCTCATGGTGCGCGAGCAATCACTGAGACCATTCAAGGCGAGTTCACCTTTGATGAGGTAATCGGCATCGTCGCCTCCATGTCCGATAAGGATGTTCGCGGCGCACTCGTTGAATTCGAGAAGGTTATGGATTCAATTATCGTCACAAAGAATTCATCTCCTCGATCAATGGAAGTTGCTGAGCTCGAGAATATTGCGACCGAAGTTTTCGGCTCGGAGCGAGTATTTTCATCAGAGACACTTGAGCTGGCAATTGATAAAGCGATTAAAGATTCAGTTCGGCCCCTCAGTGAAGATACTGTCGGAGTTTTGATTACAGGATCTGTCGTAACGGTTGGCGAAGCCCGCACAATCGTCCGAAAGAGATTTGCGAAGGACGTTCAGTAATGCGCATTCTTGGTTCGGCAGTTCTCGTCATGGAGTTCTTTGTGATGAGTTTTGCGATTTTGATTGCAAAGAATGACCATTCGGCATCAGCCCTGATTGCTGGAGCAATCCTCGCCCTTCTCTTCCTTCTCACCCCTGGCCTTCTCAAGAAGAGCTACGGGTGGATCATCGCCTCAATATTGCAATTGCTGATGATTTCCTATGCATTTGTTGTGCCTTCGATGGCATTTATCGGAACCCTCTTCGCGGGGCTCTGGATTGCCGCCATCGTTGTTGGGCGAAAAGGGGAGGCTTTCCGCGCAGCACTGCTCGCCGAGGCGGAAAAGTCTCGTGGCGCGGGGGAGTCCTAACGCCCAATAGAATGGGCGGGTGAGTACTTTAGAAAAGACACTTGTCCTCGTTAAGCCAGATGGCGTAGCTCGTTCACTTGTTGGCGAAATTATCGCCCGCATCGAACGTAAGGGTTACACAATCACTCAGTTGCGCATGTTGCAGGCAGACCGTGCTCTCCTCGAGCAGCACTACGCCGAGCACCAAGGAAAGCCATTCTTCGAACCACTCGTTGAGTTCATGTTATCTGGCCCCATTGTTGCGATGGTCGTTGAGGGCAATCGCGTCATCGAAGGTTTCCGTAATATCGCAGGAACAACAGATCCGACAGTTGCAGATCCCGGAACCATTCGTGGAGATCTCGCACGCGATGCAGGAACAAAAGTTACACAGAATCTCGTACATGGTTCAGATTCAGTTGAATCTGCAGCCCGCGAAATTGCAATCTTCTTTGGAGGTAAGTAATGACTAACAGGATGTCTTTCATCGGTCGCGATATGGCGGTCGATCTCGGTACTGCAAACACACTCGTCTATGTTCGCGGTCGCGGCATCGTTCTTAACGAGCCTTCAGTAGTTGCTGTCAATCAAGATACTGGCGGAATCCTTGCAGTTGGTATCGAAGCAAAGAAGATGATTGGTCGTACACCGGGCAATATCGTTGCTATCCGTCCACTTAAGGATGGCGTTATCGCAGACTTCGACACAACAGAGCGCATGCTCCGTTACTTTATTCAAAAGGTACATAAGCGTAGCTACTTGGCTAAGCCACGTATCGTTGTCTGTGTTCCTTCAGGTATTACTGGTGTTGAGCAGCGCGCGGTTAAGGATGCAGGTTATGCAGCAGGCGCTCGTAAGGTGTACATCATTGAAGAGCCAATGGCTGCTGCAATCGGTGCGGGACTTCCAATTCACGAGCCAACCGGCAACATGGTTGTAGACATCGGAGGCGGAACAACTGAGGTTGCTGTTATTTCACTCGGTGGAATTGTTACAGCGCTCTCAATCCGCGTAGGTGGAGATGAGCTCGATCAATCAATTATTAACTGGGTAAAGCGCGAATATTCACTTCTTTTGGGTGAGCGCACAGCTGAAGAGATCAAGATGGCGATTGGTTCTGCATACCCACTACAGGGCGAAAATGATGCAGAGATTCGCGGTCGCGATCTTGCAACAGGTCTTCCAAAGACAATCGTTGTAACAGCTGCAGAGATCCGCAAGGCTCTCGAAGAGCCTGTTAACGCAATTGTTAACGCTGTAAAGGGAACGCTTGATAAGTGTCCACCAGAGCTCTCCTCAGATCTTATGGATCGTGGAATCGTTCTTACAGGTGGAGGCGCACTTCTTAAGGGTCTTGATGAGCGTCTTCGTCGTGAGACAGGAATGCCAATTCATATTGCAGACCGCCCACTCGATGCAGTTGTTGAGGGTTCAGGTAAGTGCATTGAAGAATTCGAAGCCCTTGAAAAGGTTTTGATTTCAGAGCCACGTCGCTAAAGGTCCACATCTCGTGCGTTATGGTGGCGACAATCGTGGTCGCTTACTGCTCATCGTCCTTATTGTTACCTCGTTATTCCTGATCACTCTCGATCTACGAGGCGTACAAGTAATCGATGGAATTCGCACAGGAACACAGACCGCGCTGACACCAGTACAAAAAGCTGGATCATGGGTTCTCTCGCCATTTCGTAACTTCCTCTCTGATGTAACCCACTTGGGTCGTACACGTAATCAGATTGAAAAGTTAAAGGCAGATAACGATGCGCTTCGACAAGCACTTCTCAATCGCAAAGTCGCAGATGCAGAGTTAGATCAACTTAAGAACGTGCTCAATCTTGCAGGCAATGGTGGTTTTAAAGTTGTCGGCGCAAAGGTAATTTCACAAGGTGCAAGCACTTCTTTTACTCAGACACTTACCATCGATGCTGGAAGTAAATCTGGCATCCATACAAATATGACAGTGATTTCTGGATTTGGTCTTGTTGGAGTTGTAAAGATTGCATATGAAAATAGCGCTGTTGTGCAGCTCGCCTCCGATCCATCCTTCCGCGTCGGTGCGCGTATTGCGGGCACACAGCAGATTGGTATTTTGAGCGGCCAAGGAACGCGCAAAGGCGTTTTGCAACTTCTTGATAACACCACCGAGGTCAAGGTCGGCGATGCGATTTTGGCGCGAGGTAGTAATAATGGGCGGCCCTTTGTACCTGGAGTCCCAATCGGTGAAGTCACTTCAGTAGATAACTCTGCAGGCGCAGTTACGCAGACAGCGGATGTGAAGTTCTATACAAACTTCTCAACTCTCGGAGTTGTTGCCGTCGTCGTAAGTGCGCCATCGACCGATCCTCGCGATTCACTTGTTCCACCAAAGCCACAGCCAACTCCGATTCCAACTGTCACAGTTACGGCAACTCCCAGCCCATCACCATCTTCAAAGGGTTAAGTCGCGATGATCTCTCGTAGATTTCTCCTCTCATTCCCAATCTTCTTAATTATTTATCTCCTTCAAGAAGGATTCGTTACGCAGATGCGGTTGCCAGCAGGTGGATTCTCCTTAATTCTCATATTTACCCTCGCATGGGCATCGATGAGTACTCCAGAGATCGGCGCACTCACAGGTTTTGGAGCCGGACTCTTAATGGATCTTTCTGAAACTTCTCCTGGACCAGTGGGGCACTGGACACTTGTATTGATACTCGTTTCATTTGTTATTTCATTTCTCTCATACGGCGACGATCACGTCCGTGCCAATCCGCTCAATATCGTCTTCCTCGTCGTTGCAGGAGTAGCCGGTGCTCAACTTTCATTCGCCCTCTTTGGATTACTACTCGGACAAGAGCTGGGAAGTATCTCTCAAGTCCTATTCATATGTATCGGTACAGCATTCTGGAGCGCTGTTATCACTCCATTGCTCCTACCTATCATTTCCCGTTTACATGCCTTGGTATTTGAAACGGCATCACGGATATGAACCAACGTTCTCGCCTCTCGCTGATCTTCCTGCAAATCTTTATTGCATCGCTTCTCTTTGCGCTGATGGGACGTCTCTTCTACTTACAAGTTGCTGCAGGTCCAAAATACCGTGATGCGGCGCTGAGTATTCAGAGCCGTGATGTTGTTACACCGGCAACGCGCGGCTTAATCGTGGATTCTTCAGGAGTGCCTCTGGCCCTCAATAAAGTTGGATTGGCCGTTACCGTCGATCGCACCAAAATTGATAAGCAACCCGATAAGGGTTATGCAGTAGTTAAGAATTTGGCTAATTTGTTAGGGCTTAACTTTGCTGATGCCTGGCAGCGCACACGTCTCTGTGGTGAATTACCCAAGGGGAAGAAGGCAGGGTGTTGGACCGGTTCACGTTTCCAGCCCATCCCAATCACAAAAGAGGCAGATCCTCAGATTGCACTTCAAATTGTTGAGCGATCAGATAAGTTTCCAGGAATTTCTGCAACACCGATCGCAATTCGAAACTATCCCGGCATCGATGGCGTCAATGCCGCACATCTTCTTGGTTATGTAGGTCCACTGACAGATTACGACCTCTCCGGTGCAGGTGGCCGTTCTTACTTTAGATCTGAATCTATTGGTAAAGCAGGACTTGAGATTCAATATGACTCTTACCTCCGTGGAACACCCGGAATCAAGACTGTTATCGTTGATCGAAAAGAAGCTGTCACAAGTACAAGCCAGAACACAAATCCAATTCCTGGCAATCATCTAGTTACAAGTATTGACATCCGTCTTCAGGCCTCTGCCGAGCAAGCTCTCGCCGATGCAGTTCGTCGTGCAAAAGCATCTGGACACTATGCAGATGGTGGTGCAGTTGTTGTCATGGATTCGAGCAATGGCCAGATTCTCGCTCTTGCTTCGTATCCGACATTCGACCCTAATTCATTTGAGACAGGCCTTACTGTTCAAGAGGCACAGAATCTCTTCGCGGAAAAGTCTGGCGTCCCTGCACTTAACCGTGCTCTTCAGGGACTTTACGCACCTGGCTCGACATTTAAGGCGCTCTCAGTAGTCGCTGCAAGCGATGCGGGCTACTCGCTTAATACAACTTATCAATGTCCTGCAAGCGTTGATGTTGGTACGAGAACGTTCAATAACTTTGAGGGTAAAGCTCAAGGAACAATCTCGATGAAGAAGGCAATCGCAGTATCTTGTGACACGATTTGGTATCGAATTGCATTCGATGAATGGTTACGAGATGGTGGACTTAAACCGAAATCCAGCGCCCATGATTACTTCTTCAATACAGCAAAGCGTTTCCAGATGGGTGAGAAGACCGGCGTTGACCTTCCATCTGAGTCGAAGAGCCGACTTGCAGATCGTGAATGGCGTCGAGCTTGGTATGCGCAGAATAAGGATTTCTACTGCCATTATGTAGAGCGCACCAATAAGTCACAGCAGACACCATTCTTGATTCAGCTGGCCAAAGAGAATTGCGTCGATGGAGATAAGGTCCGCGCAGGAGATGCGGTGAACTTCTCTATCGGCCAAGGTGACACTGTCATTACACCAATTAAGTTGGCACAGATGTATGCAGCAATCGCAAATGGCGGAACTATCTGGAAACCGACAGTTGCCAAAGCAATCATCTCTAATAATGGCAAGGTTATTAAGACCTTTAGCTCTGAAGCGCTGGGCAGTATCGGAGTATCTCCTTCAACTATTGCCTTCTTGCATGATGCGCTCCATGAGGTAACTGTCTCTGGAACTTCAGCCGGAGCATTTGCTGGTTTCCCCGTCGCAACTGCAGGAAAGACTGGAACTGCTCAAGTCTTCGGTAAGAACCCCAACGGTCGAGCAAAAGATGACTCTGCTTGGTATGCATCCTTCGCACCGGTTGCAAAGCCACGTTATGTCGCCGTAATGATGGTGAGCCAAGGTGGTTTCGGTGCAAGTACATCAGCGGTAGGTATTCGCAAGATTTATGAGACTCTCTTTGGAGTAAAAGGCAATAAAGTTGACCCAGCAGCAGAGCTCTTTCCCACAGGTAAGCCGCCTGTGAAGTTACCTAAGATTTCACCAGCTACGCGACCAGCGGGGGAGAAGAAGAAATGAGTTCACTTCTCTACCGTAATCCTTACCGCAAGGCGCGCAGACGATCTGCCTTTGCAGGCTTCGATCCAGTCCTCACTGCCGCTGTAGCAATCTTGCTCTTGATGGGCACTCTGCTGGTGTACGCAGCAACTCGAAATTGGTATGCGGCAAATGGCCTTGATCCTCAGTATTACCTCAAGCGCCACATTATTAATATCGCCATCGGAATCATGCTTGCGTGGGGAACTACGGTGATTGATTACCGGTTACTCCGTGCATACACGCCATTTCTGTGGGGGCTCGGTGTGCTTGGGCTCCTTTTCGTCCTACTGCCAGGAGTGGGTAGCACAGTCAACGGCGCAAAGGCTTGGATACCACTTCCAGGTGGATTCCAAATTCAACCTGCAGAGCTTGCAAAGATTTCTATTATTGTTGGAATTTCAATGCTGCTTGCAGAGCGCACGCATAACTCAGATGAACCAACTGTTCGTGACATCCTTCGCGCACTTGCAGTTGCCGCCCTTCCTATCCTTCTGATCTTGCTACAACCCGATATGGGAACCGTTTTCATTATTAGCGCATCAGTAGTTGCAATCCTCGCCGTCTCTGGAGCGCCTACAAAATGGGTCGCAGGTCTATTAATACTTGCTCTCGCCGGCGGCTTTGTTGCAACAAAGGCTGGCATTATCAGCCAGTATCAAGTCAAGCGACTTCAATCTTTTGTTGATCCCAATGCAGATACACAAGGCTCTGGTTATCAACTTCGCCAAGCACGTATCACCGTCGGCTCTGGTGGATTTCTCGGCACAGGTCTATTTGATGGGCCGCAGACAAATGGTCGCTTCGTTCCTGAGCAACAAACTGACTTCATCTTTACCGTTGCAGGTGAAGAGCTTGGCTTCTTGGGAAGCGGATTTATTGTTCTTCTCTACATAATTATTTTGATGCGAGCCTTTGCAATTGCTCGACGATCCACTGACCCTTACGGACAGATGGTCTGCACAGGAGTCATTGCATGGTTTGCATTTCAGACCTTTGAAAACATTGGGATGACTTTAGGCTTGATGCCGATGACCGGAGTTCCCCTTCCATTTATGTCATATGGTGGATCGAGCATGTTCGCTAATTTGATTGGCTTTGGTCTTTTGCAGAACGTTCACGCTCGCCACCAGGGTTAATTTCTCGTATAAATTGGCAATAAGTAGGAGATTCCGCCTTTCCTCTGCCATACTTAGGGCACATCTTGAGCGCGGCCAGCGATCTCTATCGCGCCTCGCGGCTTAAGACCAGAAGCTTTTCACCATGATGAGCCACTTAGATTTTGAAATGAAGGTATTTGCATATGGCTATTGAGCCAAAAACTCCGCGCAAGCGCGCAGTAAAAAAGTCGGCAAAGAAGGCAGGGGCGTCCGAGCCAACTGCGAATCTTTCTGAGGCAGGGGTTCCAGGTAAAGATACGAGCGCGGATGTTTCGTCAGTAACTCAAGCTGGATTCACTGAACCTGCAGAACCAGCTGCGCCTAAGACACGTAAGAAGGCAGCTGTTCCAGTTCCTCTCTTCCAAGCTCCAACTCCTGAGAAGGCACCTGCGAAGGTTCGCAAAGCAACAGCTAAGCCAGCGAAAGAAGCTGTCGAGAAGGAAGCTCCACTTTCTGAGAGCAGCGATTCCGATTCACAGGATTCTCCAGCATCTGATTCAGAGAGCCGTTCATCACGCAATCGCCGTCGCCGTCGTGGCGGCCGCGGACGCCGGAAGCCAAATGGCGTAGAGGGCGCCGAAGATGCAGAGGGATTAACTGATTCTGAAGATTCATCTGACGATACTGAAGAGACCACCGATGCAGATGGAACAACACATCGTCGCCGTCGCCGTCGCCGTGCAACTGGCGAAGGCGTCACACCGGGGGAGACCATCGATGAAGATGGTGTTGTCACCGTTGTTAAGGTCCGCGAAGTTCGTGAAAAGTCAGAGCGCCCAACACGTGAACGTTCAACACGCGATCGCAACTCACGAAATTCACGCGAACGCGGCGGACGCGATCGTGGAGATTCATACCGCGAGCCATATCGTCGTCGCGGCACAATCCTTACAGATGCAGATTTCTTAGCTCGACGTGAGAATGTCGATCGCGAGATGGTTGTACGTCAGATCGGCGATCGTATTCAGATTGCTGTCATCGAAGATAATGTAATGGTCGAGCACTACGTCAACCGAAATGCGAACGTTTCTTATGTCGGTAACGTCTATCTCGGTCGCGTGCAGAACGTTCTTCCTTCAATGGAGGCAGCATTCGTTGATATTGGAAAGGGCCGTAACGCGGTTCTCTATGCAGGTGAAGTGAATTGGGATGCTGCAGGTATCTCTGAATCTGAGCCACGTAAGATTGAAATGGTTCTTAAGACAGGTCAGCCAGTATTGGTACAGGTCACTAAGGATCCAATCGGACAAAAGGGCGCACGCCTTACAAGCCAGATCTCATTACCTGGTCGATATGTTGTCTTCGTTCCCGGTGGTGGAATGTCAGGTATCTCAAAGCGCCTTCCAGAGTCAGAGCGCACACGCCTTAAATCAATCTTGAAGAATCTCATCCCAGATACTGCTGGCGTCATTGTTCGTACAGCAGCTGAAGGTGTTTCAGAAGCTGAACTCACTGCAGATGTCGAGCGCTTGAAGGCGCAATGGGAAGATATCTATCAGAAGTCAGAGAATCCAAACTTCCACGCACCAGCACTTCTGCTCTCAGAGCCAGATCTTGCTGTTCGCGTTATCCGCGATATCTTCAATGAAGATTTCCGCAAGCTCACAATTCAGGGAAATGAAGCATGGGAAGAGATCAGCTCTTACCTCGGTTCAATTGCACCAGAGTTGTCACCACGTCTTGAAAAGTACGCAGGCAATGGCGACTTGTTCGCTGATTACCGCGTTGAAGAACAACTCGCTAAGGCATTCGATCGCAAGGTTTATCTTCCATCAGGAGGATCCCTCGTTATCGATCGCACAGAAGCGATGGTTGTAATCGACGTTAACACCGGTAAGTTCATCGGTAAGGGCGGAAACCTCGAAGAGACTGTTACAAAGAACAACCTTGAAGCAGCTGAAGAGATTGCTCGCCAACTACGTCTTCGCGACCTCGGTGGAATCGTTGTTATCGACTTCATCGATATGGTGCTCGAATCAAACCGTGAGGCAGTCCTTCGTCGCTTAGTGGAATGTCTTGGCCGCGATCGCACCAAGCACCAGGTTGCTGAAGTAACCTCACTCGGACTTGTCCAGATGACTCGTAAGCGCGTCGGACAGGGACTCATCGAAGCTTTCTCAACAACATGTGATTCATGTAATGGTCGCGGAATCCATATCCACATGGATCCAGTGAAGATGAAGGCTCCAATGCCTCAGATCAACTCACAGAGCGCCCATCACCCAGATGTTGAAGAGGAATCAGCTACTGAGCATGAATTCCACGAGACTCTCAATGATGAGGTCCCAGGGGAGTCTGAGCCAGATGCCGTCACCACCCCGAAGGGCAAGCGACGTCGTCGCGCTGCCAGTTCAGGCGTAATAACGGCCTAAACCCCCAATTTGACCCTATGGGTACGAAATCCGTATCCTTAGCGTCTGCCCGAGGCACCCCCTCGAGCGTAATATCTAAGTAGAACTAGAGGTAGAAGCGTGTACGCAATCGTAAAAGCTGGCGGTCGCCAGGAGAAGGTAACAGTTGGCGAGACCATCACTGTTGACCGTATTGATGCAAAGGTTGGCGCATCAGTGAACTTCACGACGCTCCTCGTTGTTGATGGCGCAAACGTCACAACAGATCCAAAGGTTCTCTCAGGCGTAACAGTTACTGGTGAGATTCTTGAAGAGACAAAGGGTCCAAAGATCGACATCCTTCGTTACAAGAACAAGACAGGTCACCGTCGCCGTCAAGGTTTCCGTGCTCAGCACACACTAGTCAAGATCACCGCAATCAGCGGTGCAAAGTAAAGGGGTAGACACAAATGGCAAGTAAGAAGGGTGTCTCCTCGACACGTAACGGTCGCGATTCAAATCCACAGTACCTTGGCATCAAGCGCTTCGGTGGACAGCTAGTTAACTCAGGCGAGATCCTCGTACGCCAGCGGGGAACACACTTCCACCCAGGTGCAAACGTTGGTCGCGGTAAGGATGACACTCTCTTCGCACTCGCAGCAGGATCTGTTGAGTTCGGTCGCGCTCGCGGTCGTCGCGTAGTGAATGTAGTCCCAGCAGTTTAATTTAGGTTTCTCTAAAGGAGCGGGCCGCATTTAGCGCGGTCCGCTTTTTTATTACATGCAAGCTTCTAAGTAAGTCCCCGGAAGAAAAGGAGAAGTTCGATGACAACATTCGTTGATCGCGTGCAGCTCTTTGCTTCAGGCGGAAAAGGCGGAGATGGTTGCGTCTCTGTAAAGCGTGAGAAGTTCAAGCCACTTGGCGGCCCTGATGGTGGTAACGGTGGACGCGGTGGAGATGTCATTCTCGTCGTTGATTCATCTGTCACAACGCTTCTCGATTTCCACCACTCACCACATCGCAAGGCGACTTCTGGCCATCAAGGTTTTGGCGATCGCAAAGATGGTGTTTATGGGGAAGATGTAATTCTTCCTGTTCCTAATGGAACAGTTGTCTACGAAAATGGCGTGCAGATCGCTGACCTCGTTGGCATTGGTACAACATTCCTTGCTGCTCGCGGCGGAATGGGTGGACTCGGAAATAACTCACTCGCTTCATCGAAGCGTCGCGCACCAGGTTTCGCGCTCCTTGGCGAGCCAGGTGAAGATCGCATCCTTACACTTGAACTTAAATCAGTTGCTGATATTGCACTCGTTGGATTCCCATCTGCAGGCAAGTCATCTTTGATTGCTGCTATCTCTGCTGCGCGCCCAAAGATCGCTGATTATCCATTTACAACTCTTGTTCCAAACCTTGGTGTTGTTCAAGCCGGCGATACTCGCTTCACCGTTGCAGATGTTCCTGGACTTATTCCAGGAGCATCAGAGGGAAAGGGCCTTGGCCTTCAATTCCTTCGCCACGTTGAACGTTGCGTTGCACTTGTCCATGTTCTCGACTGCGGAACACTTGAAACCGATCGCAATCCAATTGATGATTTAGATGCAATTGAAAATGAGCTCGCACTCTACGGTGGCCTTGAAGGACGTAGGCGCATCGTTGCTCTCAATAAGATCGACCTTCCCGATGGATCTGCAATGGCAGATATGGTCGAGGATCAACTCAAAGAGCGCGGATACGATGTTTATAAAGTCTCTGCAGCATCGCGCGAAGGATTGCAAGATCTTATGTATGCAATGGCTCGCCTTGTTCAGGCAGAGCGTATTGCCGCAAAGGCTGATGAGCGCACGCGAATCATCTTGCGTCCAACTGCAGTCGATGACTCTGGTTTTACCGTGCAGGTCAATGGCGACGGATCATTCTCAGTTCGTGGTGCAAAGGTCTATCGCTGGGTCCTTCAAACAAACTTTAAGAATGCAGAAGCAATTGGTTACCTTGCAGATCGCCTCGCACAACTTGGCGTTGAGAAGGCTCTCTACAAGGCAGGCGCAGTAGCAGGTTCTGAAGTTCGCATCGGTTCAGGTATCAATGAAGTTGTCTTCGATTGGGAGCCAACAATTGAGGCAGGCGCCGAGCAGCTCGCAGGATTCCTTCATCGCCGTGGCGAGGATTCACGTCTTGAGAACACCTGGAACGCCCCTGAGCGTGAGAAGGACATTCTCTCTGATGAAGAAATCGCAGAGCAGTGGGAGTACAAGGTCGCAGATCCACATACTCCTCGCGTTGAAGAGATTGCAGAAGCAGTAGCTGAAGATGCAGAAGAGCTAGGCGACAACTACGACGATAATGCGGTGGAGGAGTAAGTAATGAACCGTAATGCGGTTACTGAAGCCAAGCGCATCGTCCTCAAGGTCGGTTCCTCTTCGCTGACAGGATCTGCAGGTTCAGCTCTCGATGCATCAGCTGTCGGCAAGATCGTAGATCTCGCAACATCTCTACGCGCACGTGGCGCAGAAGTTCTCATCGTCTCATCGGGTGCGATTGCAGCAGGCCTTGCACCACTCAAGCTCACTGCACGCCCAAAGGATCTCCCAACTCAGCAAGCAGCTGCCTCAGTTGGTCAAGGCCTCTTGATTGCAAAGTACAACGAACTCTTCTCGGCGCACTCCATTGTCTCCTCGCAGGTGTTACTGACAACTGAAGATATTGTTCGCCGCTCTCACTACAACACTGCGCAGCAGACGCTCTCTCGTTTACTTGCCCTCGGCGTTGTCCCAATCATTAATGAGAATGACTCGGTTGGAACAGCTGAGATTCGTTTTGGAGATAACGATCGTTTAGCAGCGCTCGTAGCACTTCTCGTTCAGGCGGATTTACTTGTACTAATTTCAGATGTAGATGCGCTCTATGACGCCCATCCTTCGCAAGATGGCGCAAAGGCAATTCATGAGGTCGCAGACTTTGCGGATATCGATGGAGTTGAAGTTGGGGGAGCAGGCTCTGCCGGAGTAGGAAGCGGTGGAATGGTGACCAAGATTGAAGCAGCGCGAATCGCTACATCTGCCGGAACGCCAATGCTCCTAACTTCACTTTCGCAATCTGCAGATGCACTTGCAGGCAAAGAGTTCGGAACAATTTTCCATGCACAGGCAGAGCGCACCAATGCGCGACTCTTATGGCTTGCTCATGCTTCTTCTGCACGCGGTCGTTTAATTCTCGATGCAGGCGCAGTCACTGCAATTCTCGAAAAGGGAGTTTCGCTTCTTCCGGCTGGCGTGACTGCAGTTGAAGGTGAATTCTCAGCTGGCGATACGGTCGAACTAGCAGGGAAGGACGGCAAGGTAATTGCACGAGGCCTCGTAGCCTTTGATTCAACTGAGATCCCACAGATGCTCGGTCGCTCTACCAAGGAACTCGCAGCTTCCCTCGGTGCTGAATATGAGCGCGAGCTTGTGCACCGTGACGATTTAGTTCTTCTTTAGTAAATTACCGTCATGCGCCTCAGAATTAGATTTCTCTTAGGGGCTCTCTTTATATCTTTGCTGACTTTCATCGAACCAGCGGCATATGCAGTAAGTACACTCCCAAGTGCTCCAACAAATATTACTCAGAGCGCAATAGCCGGAGGCGTCCGAGTGGCTTGGAGCGCACCCATTGATCTCGCCACTGGAATAATTGGCTATAAGTTGGAGTACTCATCATCGGGAACATCTGGAACTTGGATTACTTCAGCAACAGTTTCTGGATCAACATACACCTATGACATTCTCGGTTTAAGCCAAACTGCAACCTATGTTCGAGTAACCGCCTCAGCTACATCAGGATTTGGTACACCCGGATATCCGTGGACGAAACTTTATCGCACGGTGACAAAGACTCGAAGCGGTAATGACATTGTTTATGAGAGCGGTTACGGAGTGACGTCTGGAGATTTCGCGCCGTCAAATCCATCTCTCTCTTTCACAAGAATTAGGTATCGAATGGAGGATAGTTTTACTGCAGGCACGTTGAACTATGCCGATGTTGATTTCTATAAATGGGCCGCATCTGGTGCACCTGTTGAAACTACAACGAGCGCCACAATTGCTCCCACAATTAGCAATCTACAAGTGCTTTCACCGACTTCTGGGGGAACAATCCAGACTAACGTCTCAGATTTAAATGTGTACTCGAGTATTTACAACACGGTCAACTATCCAACAACGATTACAAATAGAACCGGTGGTATTGGCCGACTTGAAATATGGCCATGGAATTATGCTCAGGCTCTCTCGACATTAACCCCGGCAGGAGATGGCGGAAGTTACGATGTCAACGATACTTCTGCAGGAGCATCTGGTTATGGATCCTTCCAAGTACATGATGTCACCAATTCTGCGAGCCTGAGCACTATCTTTGCCTGGAACGATCATGCGGTAACGAATGTAGATATTGGTTTTGGAAATGGAACACCTACATCTGGAAATGGTGACTGGACTTTTTGTGGAACTACCGGTCCTACATGTTCTCAGCCGATTTATTTCGCATTGACGATTTTCGTCAATGCTCCAGTAACACCACTAATTGCAAATTCGACAACTTCGATATCTCTGGCAAGCACCGCGAAGAAAGGTGTAGCAGTTTCAATCACGGCAACATCAAATCTCAATGGTTTCTACACCTTTACTACCAATGGAAAGCGCATTGCAGGGTGCTATAAAAAGGTAACGACGGGCTCTGGGTTATTCAGTGCCACTTGTACATGGAAGCCAACGTTTGGCGGATTCCAAACGGTTCTTGCCGTATTTAGCAACGCCGCAGCTGGCTATACCGGTTCTCAGGCAGCTTCCACAATATTTATATCTAAGCGAACAACTCTCAGATAGTTATTTCTTCTCAGAGACCTGCTTCAACACCGCAGCTACCATCGGCGATAAATTATCTGTATCTGTCGGTTCATCAGATAATTTAACAATCAGAGTGTTATTGGCAATATCTGCATAGACAAATTGTCCATGAAGGCCAAGCATAAGTGAGACGCCCTGATATGGATGCCACATATATGCGCCATAACCCCACTTGTAATCAAGGCGAGTAACGGGGGATGTGAGTCGCTTCATCCACGCAGTGCTGATGACCTGGCGCTTAGTTTCAGGAACGACACCGTCATTCATCACCAATTGACCGATGCGTGCATAGTCACGAGCAAAGGCGTTGAAGCAGCAGAATGTCTTCTCATATCCGCCGACCTTATCGACGTTCCAGGTTGCATCGTGCTCTGCGCCAACTACCTGCCAGATGTTTTTGCTGAAGTAATCAGATACTGATTGGCCCGTGACCTTCTGGATGACCATTCCAATCATCTGAGGATCCACACTTCGGTAGATTGATTGAGTTCCTGGCTCGAAATCCATCTTGCGATTGTGCTTTAAGAACCATGGAATATCGGTGCTCGCATACATCTGTGCGATTGCAACTCCCCAACCTGAAGGACCCGCTGGGTAATTATCTGAGACTCCCACACCGGATTGCATATCGAGTAGCTGTTGAATCGTAATCTTGTCGAAGCTTCCGCCGGTCTTGTATTCAGGGAAGTACTTCACGAAGGTATCTGACTCTTTTAGCTTGCCCTGATCTATGAGTTGGCCAACAACGAGTGAAGTCATCGTCTTTCCGACAGAGTAAGAAGGGAGTCGCATAGACGCAAACTTCTTATCTTTGTAATACTCGTATGTGATCTTGCCGCCACGAATAACTAGGAATGCATTTGTATGGGTTGCATCAAGAAAATCTTGAAAGGTGACTTTCTTACCGTTGTAGATGACTTCACTAAACTTCTCTGGCGCGCCCATTTGCCAATTACTGACTTTGGCGCCTGCCTTGATTACGTGGCTCGGCATCAAGTCAGGAGTCTTGGATGCAGGTGCAAGGCCTAACTTAATTGCTGCAATCGGCTCTGGATATCGAATCGCCTTCGTTAAGCCGAAGAGGGCGAGATAGAGAGCGAGTAGAACTATGACTGTATTGCGGACGACCTTGGCTAATGTAGACACATCTGCAGGGTAGCCCCAAGTAGACTTGATGTCATGGATTCAGCGGTATTAGTTGGAGAGTTAGCGGATAAAGCGCGCAAGGCTGCGCGTTCTCTATCTACTGCAAGCGGAACCGAACGCAAGGCTGCCCTTGAGGCAATCGCTCAGGCGCTGGAGGCTCGCTCATCTGAAATTCTCGCTGCAAATGAATTCGACATGATCGCAGCACGTGCAGAAGATATGCACCCACAAATGCAGGACCGATTACTTCTTACTGATTCGCGCATCGCAGGGATGGCAGATGGTGCACGTCAGGTTGCTGCACTTCCAGATCCACTTGGTCGCACACTCAAAGAATCAACTCTTCCTAACGGACTTCACTTACGTCAAACGACGGTCCCATTTGGCGTTGTGGGAATGGTCTATGAAGCTCGTCCCAATGTCACTGTTGATGCAGCGGTAATTCTATTGATGTCAGGAAATGCAGCGCTGCTTCGAGGTTCTTCAACGGCCCGCAATAGCAACGAAATCCTAATTAATGTTATGAAGGATGCGCTTGCAACAACGAGTATTGACCCAGAAGTTTTGCAGTTGATCCCATCAGATGACCGTTCAACTGTGAAGGCGCTTCTTACTGCGCGCGGCAGAGTTGATCTTGTAATTCCTCGTGGAAGTGCACAGCTGATCCGCATGGTTGTCGATGAGGCAACAGTTCCTACTATTGAGACTGGCGCGGGAGTCTGTCACGTCTTCGTTGATGAATTTGCAGATGTCGCAAAGGCTCTTCCAATCGTTCTCAATTCAAAGATTCATCGCCCATCTGTTTGTAACGCTGCAGAGACACTCCTTGTCCATAAAGCAATCGCGCCAACATTCTTGCCGCTTGCCCTCAAGGCTCTGACTGATGCAGGCGTTGCCTTGCATGGAGATTCGACCGTTCAGAAGGTTGCTGAAAAATTTGGCATCACTTCAACTCCTGCAATCGAGGAGAATTGGTCTACTGAATACGGAATTCTCGAGATGAACGTTGCAGTGGTTGACTCAGTCGATGCTGCAGCAGATCACATCGCCAAGTACGGCACAAATCACACTGAGGCAATCGTTACCGAGAATCAGGCAAACGCTGATCGATTTATCGCACTCGCTGATTGCGCCGCAGTCATGATTAATGCATCTACTCGTTTTACAGATGGTGAGCAGATGGGATTCGGAGCAGAGATCGGCATCTCCAATCAGAAGCTCCATGCCCGTGGCCCAATGGGGCTTGAGGCGATGACAACTGCCACATGGATTGTTACGGGAAATGGGCAGATTCGCATCTAATTCGGTTATTTGACCCTAATTTTATAGACTGCGTGCATGAGCACACTCTCTCGCGATGAAGTCGCAAAGTTGGCAGGGTTAGCACGAATCGAGATGACCGAGGAAGAACTCGTAGAACTCTCTTCACAGTTCGGCACAATCCTTGATGCGGTAGCTCGAGTACAAGAGCTCAACCTCGATGGCGTGAAGGCAACATCCCACCCACAGCCACTTGAAAATATTGCACGTCCTGACGTTGTACTCCCAAGCCTCTCTCCAGCAGATGCTCTCTCAGGCGCACCTGCACAGGAAGAGCAGCGTTTCCGCGTTCCACAGATTTTGGGAGAGGAGTAAGCCATGATCTTTAAGACAGCCGCAGAGATGGCGACTTCACTCGCCAACAAAGAAGTCTCTTCAGTAGAGCTCACACAATCACACCTTGATCGCATCACCGCAGTCGATGGCGATGTCAAAGCTTTTCTTCACGTTGATAAGGAAGGTGCACTTGCGCAAGCGGCTGCTGTAGATGCAAACCGTGCAGCAGGAAAGTCACTTTCACCACTTGCTGGAATTCCACTTGCGCTTAAAGACGTCCTTGCGCAGAAAGGCGTTCCAACAACTGCCGGATCAAAGATTTTGCAGGGCTGGAAGCCTCCATATGACTCAACCGTTGTATCAAAGTTGAAAGATGCAGGCGTTGTCATCCTTGGTAAGACAAATATGGATGAGTTCGCGATGGGTTCATCGACTGAGAACAGTGGTTATGGACCAACATTTAATCCATGGGATCTCACTCGTACACCGGGTGGATCATCAGGAGGATCAGCAGCTGCAGTCTCTGCCTTTGAAGCTCCACTTGCAATTGGTTCAGATACTGGTGGTTCGATTCGCCAACCAGCAGCGCTTACAGGAATCGTCGGAGTTCGCCCAACTTATGGAGCAGTCTCTCGCTTCGGATTGATTGCTTACTCATCTTCTCTTGATCAGGCAGGACCATTCGGTCGCACAGTTCTCGATACCGCGATGTTGCACGAGATCATCGCAGGTCACGATGTAAAGGATGCGACATCAATCAACGCTTCTGTTCCTTCAGTCGTTGCTGCTGCAAAGAGTGGTGACGTTAAGGGAATGAAGATTGGTGTCATCAAGCAATTGCAGGGCGAGGGATATCAGAAGGGCGTGCAGACGCGCTTTACAGAATCACTCGATCTCCTTGCATCTCTTGGCGCAGAGATCGTCGAAGTCGATTGCCCAAGCTTTGAATTCGCACTCGCTGCCTATTACTTGATCGCACCTTCAGAGTGCTCATCTAACCTCGCTCGCTTTGATGCGATGCGATATGGACTTCGCACAGGTGATGAAGGTGGAGCATCTGCTGAAGCAGTGATGGCAGCAACACGTGATGCTGGTTTTGGCCGTGAGGTAAAGCGCCGCATCATCCTTGGTACCTATGCCCTCTCATCTGGTTATTACGATGCTTATTACGGCAGCGCACAGAAGATTCGTACCCTCATTATTGAGGATTACAAGAAGGCATTTGCAGCAGCCGATGTCTTGGTCTCACCAACTGCACCAACTACTGCTTACAAGATTGGCGAGAAGGTCGATGACCCAATGGCTATGTATCTTGGTGATGTTGCAACGATTCCGGTGAACCTTGCAGGTATCTGTGGAATGTCACTTCCTGCAGGACTTGCAGATGAAGATAACTTGCCAGTTGGTTTCCAAATTATGGCACCAGCAATGCAGGATCAGCGCCTCTACCAGGCAGGTGCAGCACTTGAAGCTGCTCTCTCATCCAAATGGGGCGGCACGCTGATTACAAAAGCTCCAGCCTTGAAGGGAGGTGCCAACTAATGGCGCTGAACTACGACGAGGTTATTGAAAAGTACAACCCAGTCTTGGGACTTGAAGTCCACGTAGAACTCAACACAGAGTCAAAGATGTTCTGCTCTTGTTCAACAGTCTTCGGTGCAGAGCCAAATACTCAGACATGTCCTGTCTGTTTAGCGCTTCCTGGAGCACTTCCGGTTGTTAATGAGAAGGCGATTGAGTCATCAATCAAAATTGGCCTTGCACTCAATTGCAGCATTGCGCCATATAGCCGCTTTGCTCGCAAGAACTACTTCTATCCAGATATGCCGAAGAACTTCCAGATTTCACAATATGACGAACCAATCTGTTTCGATGGTTATGTCGATGTTGAGATCGATACCGATGAAGGTCCAAAGCAGTTCCGCATCGAGATCGAGCGCGTACACATGGAGGAAGACACAGGAAAGTCACTTCACGTAGGTGGTGCAACTGGTCGCATCCATGGCGCTGATTACTCACTGCTCGATTACAACCGTGCAGGAATTCCTCTGGTTGAGATCGTGACCAAGATTGTTCCTGGTACAGGAAAGTACGCACCTGAAGTTGCAAAGGCATATGTGGCAGAGCTTCGCGACATTCTTCGTGGCCTCGGTGTATCAGATGTAAAGATGGAGCAGGGATCACTTCGCTGTGATGCCAATGTGTCGTTGATGCTCAAAGATGCAACTGAACTCGGAACGCGTTCAGAGACAAAGAACGTCAACTCACTTCGCTCTGTCGAACGAGCAATCCGCGGTGAGATGTTGCGTCACGCTGAGATTCTTGAGACTGGCGGAAAGGTGAAGCAAGAGACTCGCCACTTCCAAGAGGACACCGGACTTACTCGCTCAGGCCGCTCAAAGGAGCAGGCAGAGGATTACCGTTACTTCCCAGATCCAGACTTGGTTCCAGTAAAGCCAGAAGCTGCATGGATTGAGACTCTTCGCGCCCAATTGCCTGAGCGTCCATCTATTCGTCGCAAGCGTTTGCAAAAGCAGTGGGCCGTTCCGGATAAAGAATTTGCAGCAATGGTCAATGCCGATGTTCTCGATATCGTTGAAGCAACAGTGCTACTCGGTGCAGATCCAGCGAAGGCTCGCACTTGGTGGCTCGGTGAAGTCTCACGAATTGCAAACGATAAGAGTGTCGCAATTGATGAACTCGCAATTACTCCCGCACATGTTGCAGAGTTGATTAATCTCGTCGCATCAGGTGAGCTGACAGATAAGTTGGCTCGCCAAGTCGTTGAAGGCGTCGTTGCAGGAGAGGGAACTCCCTCTGAAGTTGTTGCAAAGCGCGGTATCAAAGTTGTTAACGATGATGGCGCTCTCATGGCTGCAATCGAGAAGGTCTGTGCAGCTCAAGCTGATACTGCAGAGAAAGTTCGCGGGGGACACCTGCCAGCTGCAGGTGCTCTCATCGGTGCAGTCATGAAGGAGACTGCGGGCCAGGCAGATGCTGCCAAGGTTCGTGAGCTCTTACTTAAATTCTTAGGTCAATAACTTTTAGATATAAAAAACCCGCCGACATTCATCGGCGGGTTTTTTATTTAGAGCTATTAGTGCATTCCTGCGCCTTCAGTTTCAACAAGTGAATCCTTGCCGATGTTGATAAAGAAGAAGAGCACTACTGCGCCTGTAAAGAGCAGCGCTGCGCTGAACTTAAATGCAGTAGTAAATCCATGCGTCGCCGCGAATGCATTTCCAACTGGATCGCTCTGGGCGACTTTATTTGCAACTACATAGGAAGTCGCAGCGGTTGCAGCGACTGTATTAAGTAGCGCTGTACCGAGTGATCCACCGATCTGCTGTGAAGTATTGACCATCGCAGATGCAACGCCTGTGTCATGGCCTGAAATGCCATGAAGTGAAGTTGATGTCAGCGGGATAAAGACAAGTGCCATACCGCTCGACATAATGAGAAGTGATGGAACAACATGTGTTGCATATGAAGTCTCTGGCGTGATGCGTGTGAGCAAGAGAAGGCCGATACCAGCAGCAACAAGTCCAGGAACCATGAGTGGCTTAGGACCAAACTTCGGTAGAAGTTGTGATGCGATACCCGCGAAGATGATGATTCCTGCTGTAAATGGCAAGAATGCAAAACCTGACTTCAATGGACTAAAGCCAAGAATCTTCTGAAGATAGAGACCAAGGAAGAGGAACATTGAGAACAAGCCGGCACCTACTACGAGCGAGCCGAGATATGAACCGCCGCGGTTACGATCTTTGATTACGCGAAGTGGCATCAATGGGTTTGAAACCTTTGACTCGATTACAACGAATGCGACCAATAGAACTGCGGCTGCAATGAAGAATGAAATAGTCTGTGTTGAAGACCAACCCTTTGTAGCGGCTTCATTAAAGCCATAAGTAAGCGAGAAGAGCCCGAGCGTTGCCGTGATAACGCCTGGGATGTCATATGAGTTATCGCCCTCAGCCTTGGACTCATGTACAAATTTAAGTGCAAGAATTCCAGCGATGATCGCGATAGGTGCGTTAACGCCGAGGCACCATCGCCAAGATGCGAACTCGGTGAGAGTTCCGCCCACGATGAGCCCGATTGCTGCACCGCCACCAGAGATCGCACCAAAGACACCGAATGCCTTTGCGCGCTCTGCTGGAACTGTAAATGTCTGAGAAATAATCGAAAGCGCAGCTGGCGCAAGAAGGGCACCAAAAACACCTTGAAGTGCGCGAGATCCATAGAGCATGCCTTGGTTTGTAGCAAAGCCACCAAGGGATGATGCTGCTGCGAAGCCAAGCAGACCGATGATGAAGATCTTCTTACGGCCGACGTAATCGCCGATGCGACCGCCGAGAAGAAGAAGTGAACCGAATGCCAGTGTGTATGCGGTGATAATCCATTGACGATTTGCATCAGAGATATCGAGTGCAACTTGGGCTTTTGGAATTGCAATGTTCATGATTGAGCTATCGAGAACGAGCATCAGCTGCGAAATCGCAACTACGAATAGCGTTCTCCAGCGATCAGGTGCTTGGCCCTTAATGTGGCCTTGAGCGTCGCGGTCTTGGTTTGGCACGAAAAATCTCCAATAAGTTAGGTACTGCTTCGGATATAAGTTACGAATCAAGAATCCATCTTGAATAGTGAAATTCTAACTTAACCGTATCGACTTCTCACGTTGAGACATGAGAGATAGAATCACCGCATGTCGACGATGAAACCCCGCTCAGGTCTTGTAACCGATGGTCTCGAGCGCGCACCAGCTCGAGGAATGCTCCGCGCAGTTGGAATGGGTGATGAAGATTGGGTAAAGCCACAGATTGGCGTCGTCTCTTCATGGAATGAGATCACACCATGCAACCTCTCATTGGCTCGTCTTGCAACCGCATCACGTAAAGGCGTGATCGATGCTGGTGGATTCCCTATGCAGTTCGGAACTATCTCTGTCTCTGATGGAATTTCAATGGGCCACGAAGGAATGCACTTCTCGCTTGTCTCTCGCGAGGTCATCGCAGATTCAGTGGAGACAGTGATGCAGGCAGAGCGTCTCGATGGAATGGTGATGTTTGCAGGTTGCGATAAGTCATTGCCAGGAATGATGATGGCAGCTGCACGTATCGATGTTGCAGCAGTTTTTGTCTATGCAGGTTCTACTCTTCCAGGTCAGGTTGATGGAAAAGATGTAACAATCATCGATGCCTTTGAAGCAGTCGGTGCATGTGCCCGTGGATTAATTACCAAAGAGCGCGTTGATGAAATTGAGAAGGCAATCTGCCCCGGCGAAGGTGCATGTGGCGGAATGTATACAGCGAACACAATGGCGACAGTAGGAGAGGCGATTGGTCTCTCTCTTCCAGGTTCTGCTGCACCTCCTGCAGTCGATCGTCGTCGCGATGGTTACTCAGAAGCTGCCGGTGCTGCAGTTGTTAACTTGATCGCTAAGGGAATTACCACTCGCGATATCTTGACGAAGAAGGCGTTTGAAAATGCCATCACAGCAGTTATGGCACTCGGTGGTTCAACAAATGCTGTCTTGCACTTACTTGCAATTGCACATGAGGCAGATGTCGATCTGACTCTCGAAGATTTCCACCGCATCGGCTCTAAGGTCCCACTATTGGGCGACCTCAAGCCATTCGGTAAGTACGTTATGTCAGATGTCGATAAGGTCGGCGGAATTCCAGTAGTCCTACGCATGTTGCTCGATGCCGGTTACCTCCACGGTGATTGCATGACTGTGACAGGTAAGACAATGGCTGAGAACTTGGCCGATATCAATCCACCTCTTGCAGATGGCAACGTCTTGCATCCGATCTCTTCACCTCTATCTACAGATGTCGGAATCACAATTCTCGGTGGATCACTTGCTACCGATGGCGCTGTATGTAAGACAGCGGGGATTGGAATCGAAACCTTTGAAGGACCTGCTCGCGTCTTTGAGCGCGAACAAGCTGCGATGGATGCTCTTGAGAATGGAACCATTCAGGCAGGCGATGTAGTCGTCATTCGCTATGAAGGCCCAAAGGGCGGACCGGGTATGCGCGAGATGTTGATGATTACAGGTGCAATCAAGGGTGCAGGTCTTGGAAAGTCCACCCTCCTTCTCACCGATGGACGTTTCTCTGGAGGATCGACGGGCTTATGTGTAGGACACGTTGCACCTGAGGCCGTTGATGGGGGGCCGATTGCATTCATTAAGGATGGCGATCGCGTTCGCATCGATATCCCTAATCGCCGACTCGATCTCTTAGTCGAGCCAGCAGAGCTTGAAGCTCGCAAGGTGGGATGGAAGCCTCTGCCACATAAGTACTCCCGCGGAGTCCTACATAAGTATTCCAAGCTCGTTGGCTCTGCCTCAAAGGGCGCAGTCTGCGACTAGGGGCGCAATATTGATGGTTCGCAAGGCAAGCCTTCGAACATATGAGACTTACGTTTCAATAATTGAGACGTGCATCTCAACCCTTGACTCATGCGCTCGCTCTACGCGAGAATACGGGCATGCGTTCAACAATCGTTTCTTCATCAGTGGTGGTGATTCGATAGCGCATGCCCTCACAGCATGCGCGCCCTCAGATATCTGAGGGTTTTTTCATTTAACAAAGCTTTTGTAAATATCGATCGAGATAGAAAGGAGCAAGAAGATGGCCACACAACACGTTCCAACAGCGAACGGCACAGCAATGAACGGAGCTACTTCATTGGTGAAAAGCCTTGAAGCAGCAAATGTAGATGTGATGTTCGGTCTGCCCGGCGGCGCCATTCTTCCTGCCTATGATCCGATCTTTGATTCAACAATTCGCCACATCTTGGTTCGCCATGAACAAGGCGCAGGACATGCTGCAACTGGCTATGCCCAGGTAACTGGTCGCGCAGGTGTCTGTATTGCAACATCAGGTCCTGGTGCAACAAATCTAGTCACGCCGTTGATGGATGCAGGAATGGACTCTGTTCCACTCGTTGCGATTACGGGTCAAGTTCCATCGGCTGCAATCGGAACAGATGCTTTTCAAGAGGCAGATATTCGCGGCATCACAATGCCTTTTACAAAGCACAACTTCCTCGTTACAAAAGCAGAAGATATTCCTGGAGCTATCGCACAGGCTTTCCATATCGCGACAACAGGTCGTCCAGGTCCCGTACTTGTCGATATTGCAAAGGATGCGCTTCAAGCGCAGACAACTTTCAATTGGCCATCAAAGATTGAACTCGCCGGCTACAACCCACGTATTACTCCAGATAACCAATCAATCGCAGATGCAGCAGCGCTGATTGCGCAATCGAAGAAGCCTGTCTTCTACGTTGGTGGGGGAGTTATCAAGGCCAATGCATCTAAAGAGCTTGCACAATTAGTTGAACTTCTTGGCGCTCCAGTTGTGACAACGTTGATGGCACGTGGAGCATTCCCTGATTCACATCCATTGCATCTTGGTATGCCAGGTATGCACGGAAGTGTTGCCGCTGTTACTTCACTTCAAAAGGCAGACCTTCTCATCACCCTAGGTGCGCGCTTTGATGATCGCGTGACCGGCAAGCTCTCTTCATTTGCAGTCAATGCAAAGGTAATTCACGCAGATATCGACCCTGCAGAGATCAATAAGAATAAATTTGCCGATGTTCCTGTTATCGGAGACCTCCGCGAGACCATCTCTGCGTTAATCCCTGCGCTGAAGGCTGCTCTTGCCAAGAACCATCCTGATTTAACGCCATGGAATGCATCGATTTTGAAGTTGAAGAGCTCATATCCAGTGGGTTACACACTTCCTGATGATGGTTCACTCTCACCACAGGCGGTAATCGAGCGCATCGGTCAGATCTCTGGCACTGACACCATCTTTACATCTGGCGTTGGCCAGCATCAGATGTGGGCATCACAATTTATCTCTTACGAACATCCACGCACATGGCTTAACTCAGGTGGCGCAGGAACAATGGGTTACGGCCTTCCTGCTGCAATGGGCGCAAAGGTTGGCGCACCTGATTCAACTGTCTGGGCAATTGATGGTGATGGATGTTTCCAGATGACAAATCAAGAGCTTGTCACATGTGCTCTTAATAATATTCCTATCAAGGTTGCGATTATCAATAACGAATCCCTCGGAATGGTTCGCCAATGGCAGACCTTGTTCTATGAAGGTCGTTACTCAAATACTTCACTTGAATCAAAGCGCGTTCCAAATTTCCCAATGCTTGCAGAAGCGATGGGTTGTGTGGGACTTTCATGCGAACGTCCAGAAGATCTCGATGCAACTATCGAGAAGGCGATGTCTATTAACGATCAACCGGTTGTTGTTGATTTCCGTGTGCATCGCGATGCGATGGTCTGGCCGATGGTTGCTGCTGGAACATCGAACGATGAAATCATGATCGCCCGCGCTACTGCGCCTGACTGGGATTCACAGGAGCTCTAATGTCTATTCACACACTTGAAGTTCTCGTTGAAAACGAACCAGGCGTACTCGCACGTGTTTCAGGGCTCTTTGCTCGTCGCGCATACAACATCGACACCTTGGTTGTCGGTCCCACAACAAACCCAGAAGTTTCGAAGATGGTCATCCAGGTCAACCTAGAAGGCCACTCTCTCGAGCAAGTTATCGCTCAATTGGACAAGCTCATTAGTGTTATCAGCATTGAAGAGCTCGTTAATGGAGAGAAGAAGCCAGTCAAAGATACACAACCCGATTATCAGAACTAACAACTAGAACTCAGAAGAAACGACTAAAGGAGAAATACCGTGGCAACGATGTATCACGATCAGGATGCAGATCTATCCGTTATTCAAGGTCGCAAAGTCGCGATCATCGGTTATGGCTCACAGGGCCATGCACACGCACTTAACCTCCGCGATTCAGGAGTAGATGTTCGCGTTGGCCTTAAAGAAGGTTCACCATCACGAGCTAAGGCTGAGGCAGAAGGCCTTCGCGTTGTCTCTGTTGCAGAGGCAACAAAGGAAGCAAGCGTCATTATGATCTTGGCTCCGGATCACCTTCAGCGCCACATCTATACAGAGTCAATCTTGCCTAACCTCGAAAAAGGCGACGCTCTCTTCTTCGGCCACGGTTTCAATATTCGTTTCGGTTACATCAAGCCACCAGTAGATGTAGATGTCTGCATGGTTGCACCAAAGGGTCCAGGACACCTTGTTCGTCGTGAGTTCGCTGCAGGTCGCGGCGTCCCTGACATTGTTGCCGTCGAGCAGGATGCAACAGGCAATGCATGGCCATTGACACTTTCTTATGCAAAGGCGATGGGCGGACTTCGCGCAGGCGGAATCCTCACAACATTTACAGAAGAGACAGAGACAGATCTCTTCGGTGAGCAGGCAGTTCTCTGTGGTGGCGCATCACAGCTCGTCATGTACGGATTCGAAACTCTCGTTGAAGCTGGTTACCAGCCAGAGGTCGCTTACTTCGAGTGCCTCCACGAACTCAAGTTGATCGTTGACCTTATGTACGAAGGCGGAATCGCAAAGCAGCGTTGGTCAGTATCAGACACAGCTGAATTCGGTGACTACGTATCAGGTCCACGCGTTATCGATCCACACGTCAAGGAGAATATGAAGGCAGTACTTGCTGATATTCAGTCAGGTGCTTTTGCTAAGCGCTTCGTTGATGATCTCGAGAATGGCGCTAAGGAATTCACAGCGCTTCGCGAAAAGGGCGAGTCACACCAGATCGAGAAGGTCGGTCGCGAACTCCGCAAGATGTTTAGCTGGATGAAGAAGGCTGACAACGATGACTACCAAGAGGGAAGTGCTTCACGTGGCTAAACCTGTTGTATTAATCGCTGAAGAACTCAGCGCTGCAACACTTGATGCTCTCGGTCCAGACTTTGAGGTTCGCAATTGTGACGGTGCAAACCGCGCAGAGCTCCTTGCGGAACTTGGTAAGGGAGTCGATGCAGTTCTGATTCGCTCAGCTACAAAGATGGATGCAGAGGCGATAGCTGCAGCAAAGGGCCTTAAGGTAATTGCTCGCGCAGGAGTTGGTCTCGATAACGTTGATATTCCTGCAGCAACTGCTGCAGGTGTCATGGTTGTTAATGCACCTACATCAAATATCGTCTCAGCCGCAGAGCTTGCAATCTCATTATTGCTCGCATCTGCTCGCTTCATCTCACCAGCACATGCTGCATTGAAGAACGGTAAGTGGGCGCGTTCAAAGTACACAGGAGCAGAGCTCTTCGAGAAGACTCTCGGAATCGTTGGCTTCGGTCGCATCGGTCAGCTTGTTGCTCACCGTATGCAGGCATTTGGTATGAACGTCATTGCATACGATCCATACCTACAGCCAGCACGCGCAGCGCAATTGGGCGTTGAGCTTGTAGAGCTCGATGATCTATTGAAGCGCTCAGACTTCATCACCATTCACTTACCTAAGACTAAAGAGACTGCAAACCTCATCGGTGTTGAAGCTCTTAAGAAGGTAAAGAAGGAAGTTCGCATCATCAACGCTGCACGCGGTGGAGTACTTGATGAAGCAGCTCTCTATGACGCAATCACTGAAGGTCGCGTTGCAGGTGCAGGACTAGATGTTTATGTCACCGAACCTTGCACTGACTCACCTTTATTCCAACTTGATCAGGTTGTTGCAACACCTCACCTCGGCGCATCTACGGATGAAGCGCAAGAGCGTGCTGGAATTGCAGTAGCAGTATCAGTTCGTAAGGCACTCGCCGGTGAATTGGTACCAGATGCGGTCAACGTTAAGGGTGGAGCAATCCACGATGAGATCCGTCCTTCTTTGCCATTGGTTGAGAAGATGGCACAGATTGCAACTGCAATTGCTGGCGAGCTTCCTGTATCTATGGAGATCACAGTCAAGGGCGATATATCTGGACATGATTCATCAGTTCTCGCAATTAGTGCACTTAAGGGTGCGCTGCAGGCAACTGGCTCTGAAGATGTTACCTACGTTAATGCTCCAGGTCTTGCTGCAGAACGTGGAATCACATCAACTGTGACAACTTCAGCTGATTCACCTGAGTACCGCAGCATGATCTCATTGCATGCAGCGCTTGCTTCTGGCCATCAGATCAAGGTTGATGGAACTCTTATGGGTATTAAGAAGACTGAGAAGATCATCGCAATTGATGGTTTTGATCTCGATCTTCCACCTACAGAGAACCTGCTCTTCCTTCGTTACACAGATAAGCCAGGTGTAGTTGGCGCAGTCGGTAACACTCTTGGCGCGGCCAAGATCAACATTGCAGGTATGCAGGTATCACGTGAAGCAGCGGGCGGAAAGGCGCTTATGGCGTTGACCGTTGATTCATCTGTTTCAGATGCAGTGACAGAGTCAATTAAGAAGGAGATCGAAGCCGATCTCGTCCGTTCAGTCTCATTGGTAGGTTAATTTAAATATGTCCAAGTCATTCAACCTTGCAGTCATTCCAGGCGATGGAATCGGTACTGAAGTTGTAGGGGAGGGTCTTAAAGTTCTTGATTCCGTTGCTGCAAAGTACGGCGTCACTTTCAATAAGACCAACTACGACCTCGGCGCTGGTTACTGGCATCGCACTGGTGAAGTTCTTCCAAACTCAGTCATGGCAGAGCTAGCAAAGGCAGATGTAATCCTGCTTGGCGCTGTTGGAGATCCAACAGTTCCATCAGGTGTGCTCGAGCGCGGATTGCTTTTGAAGCTCCGTTTTGCCTTCGATCACTACATCAACCTTCGCCCTGCAAAGTTAATGCCTGGCGTCACCGGTCCACTTGCAACAAAGGCACCTATCGACTTCGTCGTTGTTCGCGAAGGTACAGAAGGTCCTTATGTTGGCGCCGGTGGAACACTTGCTGAAGGAACTGATGCAGAGATTGCAACTGAAGAATCACTTAATACTCGCCGTGGTGCAGAGCGTGTAATTCGCGATGCGTTTGAGCGCGCCTCAAAGCGTGAGCGCAAGAAGCTGACGCTTGTACATAAGAACAATGTTCTTACACGCGCGGGTGGTCTGTGGACTCGTACATTCAACGAGGTTGCTAAGGAATATCCTGCAATCACAACTGATTACCTTCATGTTGATGCGGCATCAATGTTCTTTGTGACAAACCCAGAGCGCTTCGATGTCGTTGTCACAGATAACCTCTTTGGAGATATCTTGACCGATATCGCGGCGGCAATCTGTGGCGGAATTGGTCTTGCTGCTTCAGGCAATATCAATCCAACAGGCAAGTACCCTTCAATGTTCGAGCCAGTACATGGCTCTGCACCAGATATCGCAGGTAAGAACATCGCAGATCCAACTGCGACAATCATGTCTGTTGCGATGATGCTCGATCACCTTGGACTTAACGAAGCTGCACGCGATGTGGAAAAGGCGGTAGCTCAGGATCTACTTAACCGCGGAGATGCCAAGCGCAGTACTACTGAGGTTGGCGCAGCGCTCGTCGCATTGGTGAAGTAAATGAAGATCACACTCAATCCCAACGCCGTTCCGGTAGAAAAGCGCAACGCGCTGATTGCTGAAGGTGGATTCGGTAAGTACTACACCGATCACATGGTTGTTTGTGATTGGTCGCAAGAAAGTGGTTGGTCAGAGCCAGAGCTCGTTCCATATGGACCTTTAACTCTTGATCCAGCAACGGCAGTTTTCCATTACGGCCAAGAGATCTTCGAGGGAATGAAGGCTTACCGCCAACCTGATGGATCTATCTCATTATTCCGTCCAGAAGCTAATGCACGACGTTTCGCTAACTCCGCCAAGCGACTTGCACTCCCTGAGATGCCAGAGGCTCTCTTTCTTGAGACAGTGGATGCACTTGTAAAGCAAGATGCAGGTTGGGTTCCAAATGAAGTAGGCGAGTCTCTCTATATTCGTCCATTTATGATCGCAACTGAAGTCGGTCTCGGTGTGCGCCCATCAAATAAGGCGAAGTACATTCTTATTGCAACTCCAGCAGGTGCATACTTCGATCCCTCAAAGCCAGTATCTGTTTGGATCTCAACTGAGTATGTTCGCGCAGCACAAGGTGGAACAGGTGAGGCCAAGTGCGGCGGAAATTACGCAGCATCTCTCATCGCACAGAAAGCAGCAGCTGCTGAAGGCTGCGATCAAGTTGTATGGATTGATGCAAAAGAGCGTAAGTGGATTGAAGAGATGGGCGGCATGAACCTTTACTTCGTAAAGGGCAAGGGCGCTGATGCAACAGTTATTACGCCAAAGCTAACCGGAACACTGCTCCCAGGAATTACTCGCGACTCTATTCTCTCTGTTGCAGCAGATCTTGGTTATAAGACCGAAGAAGTGATGCTCTCGGTTGATGATTGGCGCGATGGGGTTCAATCAGGTGAGATTACTGAAATCTTCGCTTGCGGAACCGCTGCCGTTATCTCACCTGTCGGTCAAGCAAAGTCAGCGATGGGCACATGGGTCACCGGTGATGGAAAGCCTGGCGCAATCACAATGCAGATTCGCAATCACATGCTTGCAATCCAACACGGAACAATTGCTGATACTCACAACTGGAACGTTGCGGTGAAGTAATGACAATTGATGACAGCTTTCATATCTACGACACCACCCTTCGTGATGGTGCGCAGCAAGAGGGACTCAATCTCTCTGTTCATGACAAGCTGACTATCGCGCGCCATCTAGATGATCTTGGTGTCGGCTTTATTGAAGGCGGTTGGCCGGGAGCTAATCCAAAGGACACCGAATTCTTCGCGCTTGCCAAGAAGGAACTTAAACTTAAGAACGCAACATTTGTAGCCTTTGGTGCAACCCGTCGCCCCAATGTTAAGGCGGCAGATGATGTTCTCCTTGCAGCTCTTCGTGATTCGGGCGCTGCGGCTGTCACTCTCGTTGCTAAGTCATATGACCGCCATGTAGATCTTGCACTGAAGACAACTCTCGATGAGAACCTCGCGATGATTCGTGACTCTGTTTCACATCTTCGCGCAGAAGGCCAGCGAGTATTCCTTGATGCCGAGCACTTCTTCGATGGATACCGCGCCAACCGTGCATACGCGCTTGAAGTTATCCGTGTTGCGATGGAGGCAGGTGCTGATGTCGCAGCGCTCTGCGACACCAATGGTGGAATGTTGCCGGATGAGATTGCAGATGTTGTCCATGATGTCATCGGTGCCACATCTGCTCGTATTGGTATTCACTGCCATAACGACACAGGATGCGCAGTTGCTAACTCAATGGCTGCCGTTGCCGCCGGAGCAACCCACGTTCAAGGAACTCTCAATGGTTATGGTGAGCGCACAGGTAATGCTGACCTCGTCACCATCATCGCAAACTTAGAGTTGAAGAAGAAGAAGGAAGTACTTCCGCCAAATGCACTCCGTGAGGCGTTCCGCATCTCACACGCGGTCGCCGAAGTCACAAATATTTCTCCATCACCACGTCAGCCGTACACTGGTGTATCAGCCTTTGCTCACAAGGCAGGGCTACATGCCTCTGCAATCAAGGTAGATCCAATGTTGTATCAGCATGAGGATCCCGCATCTGTTGGTAACGATATGCGAATGCTTGTCTCAGATATGGCAGGGCGTGCATCCATCGAATTAAAGTCACAAGAGCTCGGCGTTGACCTCGGGGGAGACCGCGAACTCATTACTCGAATCGTTGAAAAAGTTAAGGCGATGGAGGCACAGGGCTTCACATTTGAAGCAGCTGATGCATCATTCGAACTTCTTCTCCTTGAAGAATCAACTGGCAAGCGCCCATCGTTCTTCTCTATCGATCACTGGCTCACAACAACAGAGCATGGCGCTGATGGAACAATTATTACAAAGGCAGAGGTCACCGTTACTGCGCAAGGTAAAGAGATCACATGCTCTGGTTCAGGAAATGGTCCGGTTAACGCATTCGACACCGCACTTCGTGATGGTCTCAATGAGCTATACCCACAGATTTCAGTTCTTGAACTTACTGATTACAAGGTCCGCATCCTTGAAGGTCGCCTCGGTACCGGTGCGATTACTCGCGTATTGATTGAGACATCAGATGGCAAGGGCGAGTGGAACACTGTCGGAGTCCATGAGAATGTGATTGCTGCATCTGCCATGGCACTTGAAGACGCGTTGACCTTTGGCCTCTTACGTCAGGGCCTCAAGCCTTAAGCCTCACAAATGTTAGGTTTCATCTTCCATACTTGTTAGGTTTGAGCTATTCTCTCTCCATATTTGTAAGGTTTTGGGGTAGAAGTGGCGAAATTGGTAGGTATTGGGGCGCTGGCGAGAGCTTTAGCTGTCCACGAGAACACCATTCGCAATTGGTCGCGTACAGGCAAGATTCCATTCACTCTCACTTCGGGCGGTCAACGCCGTTTCGATATCGCTGAGGTCAAGAAAACCCTGGGCGCTGAAGCAGGAGATTCCTGGAATCGAGAGTTCCAGCTCGTAGGACTTGAAGAAGACCGCGTATGGAGCCAGTTGACTGCCGATCTTTCGATTTCATCGGATGAACCGGCCGTTGATATCGCTCTCTACTCATTTACGGAGATGCTCAATAATGCAATCGACCACTCGAGCGGAGATAGCGTTCACATCACATTTGAAAAGAGGAGCGACCGTTGGATTTTTTCAATCATCGATGACGGTGTTGGCGTCTTTTCGCGTATTCAAGAGAATTTTGGACTCGAAAGTCCACTCGAATCTATAGGTGAACTCACTAAAGGAAAGCGCACCAGTGCCCCGCAAGCACATACGGGCGAAGGGATCTTCTTCACCTCAAAAATGGTCGATAAGTTCACTCTTGAATCGCAGTCCATCAAGTGGCTCTGCGATAATGATAAAGATGATTTCGCAGTGCTTCCAAGTGATGTGGATTCAGGCACGCGAGTCATATTCGAAATCCTTACCGAACCACGTCTGACCTCAATCGGTGTTTTCCAAGAATTCACAGAGGAGCACGAATTCAGTAGGAGCCGACCAGTAATTAAACTCTTTGAAATCGGCAAGGACTTTGTCTCTAGAAGTGAAGCAAAACGGCTACTTGGTGGGTTGGAAAAATTTAAAGATGTTGACCTTGATTTCACTCACGTAAAAGGCATTGGCCAAGGCTTTGCAGATCAGGTCTTTAGGGTCTGGCAAGCGGTCCACCCTGAGACAGAGCTTCATATAATTAATACAACCCCAGAAGTAGAATTTATGATTAACAGAGTTAAAGGAGCGCGCGATGCCAACCTTTGACGAAATCAGAGATACGTATTCGCACTATCTCGTCAATGAGAAAGCTCTATCTACTCACACGGTTCGTGCCTATCTCGGTGATCTCGATTCATTTGTTGAGCATCTTGCAAATAACGGCGTGACAGAGATTACTGATGTGAATCTTCCGCTCATACGATCATGGCTTGCAACACAGCAAGTTCGTGGGGGAGCGCGCACAACGCTTTCACGTCGAGCAGTATCTGTTCGTCTCTTTACCAAGTGGGCAACCAAGCGCGGATATATAACTAGTGATGTAGGAGCAACTCTTGCAACACCAAAGCCTCACCGCACTCTGCCGGGAGTTCTTACTCAAGGAGATGCGGTGACAGCGCTCGATTCGATGGCAACTCGCGCCGCTGAGTTTGATACACCGACATCGATTCGCGATGTTGCAATCGTTGAACTCCTCTATGCAACAGGTGCTCGCGTCTCTGAAATATGTGGACTTGATTTAGAGGATTTAGATTTCCATCGCAACACGATTCGAGTGTTAGGTAAGGGTAATAAGGAGCGAATGATTCCTATGGGCGCACCTGCTGTGAGAGCTCTCAACACCTACATCAACGAGGCACGTCCGCAATTGGCAAACGATAAATCTGCCCGCGCACTTTTCCTAGGTGCACGTGGCAAGCGCATCGATCAACGAGCTGTCCGCACAATTGTTTATGAGGCTCTCTCAGCACTTGAGGGAGTCGAACGAATGGGTCCACATGTGCTGCGCCATTCGGCAGCGACTCATCTATTAGAAGGTGGCGCCGACCTGCGCACCGTTCAAGAAATCCTCGGCCACTCATCATTGGCTACGACTCAGATTTACACCCACGTTTCGACCGACCGCTTGCGTCAAGCTTTCAAGCAGGCACATCCTCGAGCATAGAACTAGCTGAGAAATAATCCCAGCGATTAGTAAGGGAAAGTTGCAAGTATCCAATACTCATTTGTATTTCCTGTAATTCCCTGACTAGCGCAAGTTCCCCAATACATACTTTTAACTAAGCCCACGGTCTTCACGCAGACAAATTGTTTCCCATATGGAGCGATTGTTCCAGCAGGACCTTGTGGGCCAGTTGCACCCGTATCGCCTTTAGGACCTTGAATTCCTTGCGCACCCGTATCGCCTTTAGGTCCTTGTAATCCTTGTGGACCTTGTAGATCACCTGCGTCATCCCACGATGTGGTGAGAGTGTTCCAGACCATCAATGAACCATCGGAAACGATGATCCAGGCATCTCCTGGATTACCAACGAGTGCGGCAGTTGTAAATGCAGCCATTGTCGGGAAAGAACCTTTCATATTTACTGCAACGCCGGCAGCTCCTTGTGGACCAGTTGCACCAGTTGCACCAGTTGCACCTTGCGCGCCTTGTGGACCTTGCGCGCCTTGTGGACCTTGCGCGCCTTGCGGACCGGTGAGCCCATTGAGCATCGCAGTTGATTGTGTTGTTCCATCGGGAAATTTAAGTGCACGAGAGAGCGATAAATATCCTTGATCGCCAAATGCACCGATAGTGAGATCTTGATCAGGAAGAACTGACTTAATTCCGGTTGCAGTTAGCTGCACATTGCCAATACGCAGTGAGTCGGCGCCATCGAGGAGCAAAGATCCCGCATTGACCGTAAGACCTGCTTGCGCACCGGTAACTTGATCTTGAATATAGAGCGTTCCTGGTCCTAGCTGAAGTGACTTCCAGCGCTTGGCCAAAGTTCCGATAGTAAATTTATTATCCTCTGATGGAACGATATCTTGCGAGACTTCCGACCATTGAGCATCCAACCCTTTTGCTCCCGTTGCACCTGTAGGTCCACATGTGCCTGTCTCGCCTTTGGCGCCGGCTGTGCCAGATTCGCCATTTACTCCATCTGCCCCTGATGAGCCTGTTGCACCTGTCTGGCATATTGCAGCGTTGAGTGCGTAGCTCTGTGCTGCTTGAGCGAGAAGATGAGTTCTACCGGTTGCTTCAGATAGAGCGAAGCTCGCAGAGCCTGCAGCAATCGTTATTGCAACTCCACTAAAGATCATCATTACCTTAGTGCTAGCAAGTGGTGACATCTCATGCTCCGATCTTATTAATTTGGTCTTGCAGAATTGCAAGACTTAAAGCTTGACCGGCAAGAGGATCAAATATCTCAATCTGAACTTCTTCGCCAGGAAAGGCGAGATAGACATCGGTATTCCTATTCTTGTCATAGAAGACAACACTGCCGTTCGGGTTTCTAAATCCTGCATTGCCACTTCGAGTTGCAGCAGCGACTGTTCGTGAAAATCCATCTTTTGAAATATATGTTGCAATAACACGTGAATTGGCAATCACATTGCTAGTATTTTTATCTTCTTGTATGTACTGCAGAAAGATTCGGTCTTTCGCTGTCGCATCAATCGAATAGAGATAGCCGGGTCTTGGACCAGCCCAATATGCGGTTAGGCTCTCTTGCCTCACGAGTGATTCGAGCTGGGTCTGTGAGAGCGCAACTTTTCCTGCGAGGGCATCTGCCCGCCAGGCTTTTTGGTTATGGCTGTGAAGGATGAGGGCGCCAACTGCCACTGAGATCGCCACTGCAGAAACTGCAATGACTGTGTATCGCATCGCATACTTGCTTCGCTCACTCATTTAGCCATGATGTCACTTAACTCTCGTGTGGCTCAGAGAGCGAGCACTTAATCTCATAATGAGCTCTTCGGTCTCCCATTTTGGCCTTTTTGGGCCAGAAAGAGGTGGCGCGGGCACTATCGCGCCTCAGGTAGACTCATCCCTGCACAGATCGAAAGATTTGTGACATCTCAGCACTTATTCATGAATCGTTTACGAGGAATGAGAGCCACTTCGGTCCGGGTCACACTGGTCGGCGTTGTAGGTGCGACGGGCCTAACAAATCGTTAAGCCATTAACCGAGCAGGTTCTTCGCGCATGCGCGAAAACCTAAGAAGGAGCGTGCCGCCATGGCATCAGTAACAATGCGCGAACTCCTCGACAGCGGAGTCCACTTCGGACACCAGACTCGTCGTTGGAATCCAAAAATGAAGCGTTTTATCTTCACAGAACGCAATGGCATCTACATCATCGATATCCAGCAATCACTTCCTTTGATCGATCAGGCATATGCCTTCACAAAGGATGTTGTTGCTAAGGGCGGACACATCTTGTTCGTCGGAACAAAGAAGCAGGCACACACACCAATCATCAACCAAGCAGCTCGCGTTGGCATGCCAACAGTTACAGAGCGCTGGTTGGGTGGAATGCTTACAAACTTCCCAACAGTGTTGAAGCGTATTCAGCGCCTCAAGGAGCTCGAAGCTCTCGAAGAGAAGAACGATCTTCTCCTCACAAAGAAGGAGCTCTTGATGCTCCGCCGTGAGCGCGAGAAGCTCTTCAAGAACCTTGACGGTATCCGTAACATGACAAAGCTTCCTTCAGCTATCTGGGTTGTAGATACAAAGAAGGAGCACCTCGCAATTCAGGAAGCGAAGAAGCTTGGTATTCCAGTTATCGCGATCCTCGATACAAACTGCGATCCAGATGAAGTTGATTACAAGATTCCAGGTAACGACGATGCGATTCGTTCAATCGAACTTCTCACACGCGTTATTACAGATGCAATTGCAGATGGCTTGAAGGCTCGCTCTGCAAATGCAGCACCAGCTACTCCTGCAGCAGAACCACTTGCTGATTGGGAGAAGGACATTCTCGATAAGGCAACTCCAGCTGTAGATGCAGCTGCCCCAGTTGCAACACCGGAGGCATAATTCAAATGGCTAACTACACAGCAGATGATGTAAAGCGTCTTCGCGAAGCAACTGCAGCAGGAATGCTCGATTGCAAGAAGGCACTTGATGAAGCAGATGGTGATTACGACAAGGCTGTCGAAATCATTCGCGTAAAGGGCCTTAAGGGCGTTACAAAGCGCGAAGGTCGTTTGACTTCAAACGGTCTCGTTGTCGCAAAGGTTTCAGGCGAGACAGGCGTAATGCTTGAGCTCAACTGTGAGACTGACTTCGTTGCAAAGGGCGAGCGTTTTATCGCACTTGGTGACGATCTTGTTGCAACACTTCTCGAGGTAAAGACTCCTGATGTTGCTTCATTCCTCGCAGCTAAGACTTCAACAGGTAAGACTGTTCAGGAAGTTATCGACGAAGGAAACGCAACACTTGGTGAGAAGATTGAGATCCGTAACGTTGCAGTAATCAACGGTCCAGTTGGTCTCTACCTTCACAAGACATCTCCTGACCTTCCACCACAGGTAGGCGTTCTCGTCTCACTTGCGAAGGAAGCAGCAGAGGTCGGTCGCGACGTTGCACAGCACATCGCAGCATTTGCACCGAAGTTCGTTAACCGCGATGAGGTCCCAGCTGACCTTATTGAGAACGAGCGTCGCGTTGCAGAAGAGACAGCAAAGGCAGAAGGAAAGCCAGAAGCTGCTCTTTCAAAGATCGTTGAAGGCCGCATCACAGGCTTTGTAAAGGAAGTTTCACTTCTCGAGCAGGCTTTCGCAAAGGATGCAAAGAAGACTGTTCAGCAGATTCTTGATGAAGCAGGAACCGCCGTTAAGGCATTCCACCGCTTCCGCGTCGGCCAGTAATACCATTCGAATACCGAATTAAAGCGAAGAGGAGCACTCTCATGACAGGAACCCGCGGTTCATATCAGAGGGTGCTCCTTAAGCTTTCGGGAGAAGTTTTTGGTGGAGGTAAGGGCGTCGGTCTCGATCCCGATGTTCTTGTTGATGTTGCAAAGCAGATCGCAGATGTTGTTCGCGGGGGAGTAGAGGTAGCCATCGTTGTCGGTGGCGGTAACTTCTTCCGAGGAGCAGAACTTTCAGAGCGCGGAATGCAGCGCGCACGTGCCGATTACATGGGCATGCTCGGAACAGTGATGAACTGTCTAGCTCTTCAAGATTTTCTTGAACGTGAAGGTGTCGATACTCGCGTTCAGACAGCAATCACAATGGGACAGGTCGCAGAGCCTTATATTCCACTTCGCGCAATCCGCCACCTTGAAAAAGGCCGCGTTGTAATTTTCGGCGCAGGCGCAGGAATGCCATTCTTCACAACAGATACAGTCGCAGCTCAGCGCGCTCTTGAGATTGGTGCAAATGCACTCTTGCTCGCAAAGTCTGGCGTCGATGGCGTCTATAACGCTGATCCTCGTAAGGATAAGAGCGCAATTAAATTTGATGAGATTTCATATGATGAAGTTCTTCAGAAGTCACTTGCTGTTGCAGATGCCGCAGCATTTAGTCTCTGTCGCGAAAACAAGCTTCCTATCGTCGTCTTTGACTTGATGTCACACGGCAATATTGGTCGTGCTGTACGCGGCGAAAAGATTGGAACTCTCGTTAACTAACGAGAGCCACGAGAGCAAGAAGAGAGAAAAACCATGGCAGATGTAGCAACCTCACTCAAAGAGGCAACAGAGAAGATGGCTAAGGCTGTTGAAGTTGCAAAGGATGACTTCGGAGCGATCCGCACAGGTCGCGCGCACCCAGGTATGTTCAACAAGATCATGGTTGATTACTACGGCACATACACCGCTCTCTCACAGCTTGCATCAATCCAGATTCCAGAGAACCGTCTCGCACTTGTCTCTCCATTCGATAAAGGTGCGATGGCATCAATCGAGAAGGCGATTCGCGATTCAGACCTCGGCGTAAACCCAGCATCAGATGGATCAGTTATCCGCGTTTCACTTCCGCAGTTGACTGAAGAGCGCCGCAAGGATTACATCAAGGTTGCAAAGACCAAGGCTGAAGATTCTAAAATTTCAATGCGCAATATCCGTCGCGCTGCAAAAGAGGCGATGGAGAAGGCGGAGAAAGATGGCGATATCTCAAAGGATGACCTCTCACGTGGTGAGAAGGAACTTGAGAAGATCACATCAGACCACGTTGTAAAGATTGATGAACTTTTAAAGCATAAAGAAGCTGAGCTCCTCGAGGTCTAAACCTCGCACTTACCTATGTCTGATCTACACGCCATCAATGACGCGATTAATAAGCGCGCCGGAAGAAAGCTTCTTCCATCGATTGGCGTCTCTGTAACTTTATTTGCAATCGTCTGGTTCTCACTCAGTTACTACCGTGTCATCTTCGCTGGAATTGTTGGCCTTGCAATGGTTCTCGGCGTACGTGAAATGGTCAATGCGCTCAAGAGCGCAGATATCAATCTCTCCTTCCCGGCGCTATCAATTGCATCAGTCGGGATGGCCTCAGCTGCATGGTTTGCTGGAGTAAATGGTTTGGCAGTTGCCACAGCGATTGCATTTCCTTGGTTACTTGCACTTCTTCTTCCCAAAGGCCCAGAGCACTTCATCCGAAACGCATCTGCCTATGCGCTTACGCTTATCTACATTCCCTTCCTAGCCGGCTTCTTGATTCTCCTTGCTCGACCACATAATGGTTTTGAACGGATGATGACCTTTGTTGTTCTCATTGCATGCAATGACACCTTTGCCTACTTCACTGGCTTGGCTATTGGTAAGCACACGATGGCGCCAAAGATTTCTCCAAAGAAGACTTGGGAAGGTTTCGCTGGATCTTTAGTCTTCACAACTTTCGCGGGTGCACTTGCATTCCACTTCATCCTTGATGCCCAGATTTGGATAGGCGCACTCGCAGGTCTTGCTGTCGTTATCTCTGGAACTTCGGGAGATCTCATCGAATCTGCAATTAAGCGTGATTTAGCAATCAAAGATATGGGTGACTTGTTGCCAGGCCACGGGGGAGTCCTCGACCGTATCGACTCAATTCTTTATGCAGCTCCAACTCTGTGGCTCGCACTCGAACTCGTGCGTCGTGCACAGGATTCAGGACTGCTATGAGCCGCACCAATGAAGAACTTAAATTAATCTTTGATGAACCGGTTCAGAAGAAGAAGGCACCAAAGCATCTTGCTGATTTCTCGCCGGAAGATCGTAAGAACTTCGCTAAAGAGCTAGGCCTGCAGCCTTTCCGTGCAGCCCAGGTTGCAACACACTACTTCTCACATCTCAATAACGATCCATCAACATGGACCGATATTCCTGCAGATCAACGCCAAGCAATTGCTGATGCGCTTACTCCAAAACTTATGGAGATTGTCACGACCCGCACGACTGATGGTGGAATGACTCGTAAAGATTTGTGGAAGTTACATGATGGCACTCTCGTCGAATCAGTTTTGATGCGTTACTCAGATCGCGTAACGGTCTGTATCTCTTCACAAGCAGGATGTGGAATGAACTGTCCATTCTGTGCAACCGGGCAAGGTGGCCTCAAGCGAAACCTGACTGCTGCCGAGATTACCGATCAAATTGTTGCTGCGGCTCGCGCATGTGCCAACGGTGAACTTCCTGGCGGGCCAACACGACTTTCAAATATTGTCTTCATGGGCATGGGTGAGCCACTTGCTAACTACAACGCAGTGATCCGCACCCTTCATAACATCGTTGATGCCAACCCAGATGGGCTTGGAATCTCGGCTCGCTCTGTCACTGTTTCGACTGTTGGCTTAGTCAACGGCGTAGAAAAGTTGATGGAAGAGGGAATCAACTGCACCCTTGCAATCTCACTCCACACACCAGATGACGAGCTCCGTGATTCTCTAGTTCCAATCAATAATCGTTTCCCGGTGCGCGAAATTCTCGCTGCAGCAGATGCTTATGAGAAGAAGACCGGACGCCGTTACTCAATCGAGTATGCGCTAATCCGCGACATCAACGATCAGGCTTGGCGCGCAGATCTCTTGGGTAGAATGCTCAAAAATCGTGCAGCGCATGTGAACTTGATTCCACTGAATCCAACTCCTGGATCGAAGTGGACCGCATCGCGCCGTGAGGATGAGGCCGAATTCGTCCGCGTTCTAGAGTCATATGGAGTCCCTGTCACCGTCCGCGATACTCGTGGCCGTGAAATCGATGGCGCCTGTGGCCAGTTAGCAGCCACCGAATCTGCGAAGTAGTGAAACTTCCCTTAGCTAGAACAACCGCCTAAAATTGCACCATCATGAGTTTTAAGAGAATGAAAGTATCTGTCGCGGGCCATCTATCCCGCAAGCGTATATCTCGTTCTCTCGCAACAATCCTCACTCTTGCTCTCTTGCAGGTAGCGCTGCCTTCGCAATTCCCTACCGCCTACGCAGCGGCGGGAAATGTCGGTTCTTCAACGTCAAGTGGAACATGTGCATCAGCAGTCGGCGAAACTACTTATGTGACTGCAACTTTTGAAGTGAATACTTTCTGCCTGATGAAATTCAACACCGGAACTACTTGGACTGTCCCAACCGGAGTAACTGCGATCGACATTCTTGTAGTTGGTGGCGGTGGCGGTGGCGGAACCGATGGCGGTGGCGGTGGCGGTGGCGGTGAAGTTCGCCAAGCAACGGGAGTCTCTGTAGCAGGAGGTGTGAGCGGAACTGCAACTGTTGGACTTGGTGGCGCGGGAGGTTCTTGGACTGCGGGTACCGGAAGTTATTCTGGAAATACAACCTCATTTGTTATCAATGGCACAACATATAGCGCAGGTGGTGGTGCAGGTGGAGTTGGTTGGCAATCTGCATCGAACAATGCCGCTCGTGGCTCTGGCGGCACTAGCGGAACCGCACTTACAGGCGGAACCAGTTACAGCTACGGTGGAACAAACTCAAGCCAAACTGCGGGCTATACAACAGGATTTGGTGGTATCGGATTCGATGGCGTCACCTCCTCATTCACCGGAACCTCTATCACTTTCGCCGGCGGTGGCGGCGGTGGTATTTGCACCAACAACGTCGGTGATCCGACCTTCGGCGGTTTGGCAGGAGGTGCAGGTGGTGGTGGAAGAGGAGCGCGCCACACTGTCAACGTTGGTTCGGACCTTGGTCAGCCTGGCACAAATGGCTTGGGTGGCGGCGGTGGAGCGGGAGCTGCCTGTAACGATGGTGGTATCAATGGAACCAATGCAAGAACAGCAGGTGGTCGGGGTGGTGATGGCGTTGTCTATATTAAGTACATCCCAGTAATCTCAATTACATCGAATCCTTCAAATGCAACCGGAATTATCGGATCAACGACAACATTCACCGCAGCAACTTTAGGAACTATTTCTGGCGCTACTCGCACAAAGAAATGGCAGGTACTCGTTCCAGGTGGATCGTGGACAGATATTCCTAGTTCAAACGCGGATTCTTATACAACTCCAACGTTTACGCGAGATATGAATGGGAACCAATATCGATATGTGGTTACGGATGCCGCCGGCACCTTGGTTTCAACTTCAAATTCTTCAGCTGCAACTCTCACAGTAACGGCGCCCTACTTATTGGGAGATACTGATACGGCACTTACTACAACCGGAACTAAGTATGTAAGTGCATCCAATTCCACCACAATTATTCCTGGCACAGTTTCAACTATGACTATAGAGGCTTGGGTCAAGCCATCATCGACATGTGATTTAGCGGCGCCATGCACTATTGCGGCCGTTGAGAACTCATATTTAATTCAGATTTATAGCGGAAAGATTATCTATTACATAGGCAGCGGAAGCGCCTACTGTGATGGTGGTGGTGGAAAATTTCCGGCTGATACACAAGTGACTTCAGGTAGATGGTCGCACGTTGCACTGGTTCGAAACGGCGTCAATGTCAAAATCTATATTAATGGTCAACTTCGCTCCACGATTGATTCTTCTTGCAGCCCAGCAACTCAGGCAGCGAACTCAAACCCGCTTTATCTGGGAGTGCGTTCAAATAATTATCAAGCTCTCGTGGGCTCTCTAGATGAAGTTCGAATTTGGAATACAGACCGTTCGGCAAGCGTATCGGCAGATATGAATTCCAACGAAACCTCAACAGCAGGGCTCCTAAATTATTGGAATTTTAATGAAGGAACCGGTACGACAACATACAACCAAGTACCAGGAGCCGGTATAGCAAGCGACCTGACTATTACTGATTCAACAATCTGGGATGCTGATGTGGTTTCATCACTTTCAAACATTGATCCATATGCAACTCGCACCTTTTACCGCACTTACATCACGGCAAATGGGGGTTGGAGAATTCCTTCCACGGTTAACTCGCTCTCGGCCCTAATAGTTGGTGGCGGAGGCGGTGGTGGGTATAACTCGGGAGGCGGCGGATCCGGAGGTGGCGTCTTAACACAAGGCCGACTAGTTTTAAGTGGAGTTCAAGCAGTCATAGTGGGCGTCGGTGGAGTTGGCGCTAGTTCGACCGGCGGTGCGGCTACAGTTGGTGGAAATTCCAAATTTGCTACTACGACTGTGCAAGGTGGAAATCCTGGGGGTAATTACTCGACAAGCCAGGCAGGTGGAACGGCGATAACAACGGCAAGCGGCACAAGTGGCGCAGGTGGAGCAGGTGCGCCAAGCAACACCTCTTCGGGCACGGCAGGCGGTGCTGGTATTTCATCCGATGTAACGACACCTTCTCAAACTTTTGGCGGTGGCGGTGGCGGTGGCGGATGGGCGGCCTCTACCGGCGGCGGTGCAGGCGGAAATGGCGGCGGTGGCGCAGGCGGAATTACAAACTCTCAGGCAGGAAAATTTGGTGGAGCAAATACTGGCGGTGGCGGCGGTGGCGGATCTACATCGGGAGCGATAGGTGGATTCGGTGGATCAGGTGTTGTTGTGGTCCGATGGATCACGGCAAGCAAGCCAATATTTACTCAGCCAACATCTGACACAACAACTGCTGGGTTAATCGACACCATTACGGTCTCTGCCGATCCGATCTCACCGTTGACACGTAGCTATCGTTGGCAATCATCGAGTGATACGGGAACAACGTGGGTCAACATTTCGACAGGATCTGGATTTACGACTCAGACTTACTCAACTCCAATACTCGAGACGACAACAAGTGGAAATCGTTACCAGTATCGAGTGATTGTAACCGACTCAGATACCGTTGGACTTTCGATAGTTGATACGAGCTCTGCGGTCTATATAACAATCAATCCGAGGATTGGAATTTCGGGAAGTTATACGGCTCAGAAATATGGTGCAACACACGTTGATACTTTCACTGCTGTTGCGGGAACCGGAACCGGCAATAAAACCTTTACCTTCACCCCAAATAACAGGTCGGGTATTACATGGAACGGCGCAACCGCTAATCAGGCAACGCTGACTCTGGCTAAAACGCTTGGCCCCGGTACTTATTACGAGACGATGACCGCCACTGATACAAAGGGTGCAACTACTCAATATGGCATTGCAATCGTGGTGAGTAAGGCTGACACGATCACTGTTACTTCACTCGCTCGGAGCGATACTTACACCGGAAATGTTTTGAGTTATACACCTGGATACACAATCTCAGGTCTTCAAAATAGTGACACCGTCACTTCAATCTCATGGACTTACTCGGGAACAGAGAATTCATCGACGTCTTACGGTCCATCTGCGACAAAGCCAAGTAATGCTGGCAGTTATTTGATTGCCCCTTCGGCTGTGATCACTAACTCAGATTCATATACCGCGGTCATCTACGAAACTTCCACGTTAACTGTTAATAGAGCGACGCGAACTATCTCTGCATCTGTTTCACCTTCACCGCTTAAATTTGGAGCAACTGGCGCTTTGAGTTCAACTCCTAGTGCGGGTTCGGGAGATGGAAGCGTTACCTATGTAACAACCAGTACTGATTCTTGTACCGTTTCCACTGCAAATCTGCAGGCGATAAAATCTTCGGGAATATGTTCCTTTACTGCGCGCATAGCCCGAGGCAACAATTACGAATCTGCCACTTCGACTTCTGTAAACGTCTCTCTCAGTAAGGCAGACACCCTTACGGTCTCTGTTAATGCAATCACTCCACTTACCTACACTGGATATCCCGCTGCAGTCTCGCCGACAGTTACCGTCACAGGACTTGCGCTTTCCAATTCAGTGGGAGCAAGTCCGGTCACAATTAACTATGTAGGTCTCGGCGCATCCGGAGCTACTTGCGCACAAGGTGGAACCTGTGTTGTTGGCGATACCGGACCTGGTGGCGGAAAAGTTTTCTATGTCGCAGCCACACAGCAATCATGGGGACGCTATTTAGAGGCGGCACCCGCGAATTGGTCTGGGGGAGCGGATAACCAAGCAAGCAACGTAACCAAGTGGTGCGAGGCAACACCTTCAATCGATGGAACAACATTTACTGGATTTTGGAACGGTCTCGGATATGGATATTCCAACACCTACGACACCAGGTTAAATGTTTGTACTGGTGGCGCTATCTATAACGCACGTGCATACCGCGGCGGTGGATTTACAAATTGGTATGTACCTAACAACACCGAGTTAGCTTTAATGGCCGATAGCAGTGTGAGAACAATGCTTGGATTAGTAAATGACCTTGCAAAGTGGGGATATTGGGGTTCTTTCCAGGCATCAGATACCGGCTACATCGGTTCTCTTGTCACTTCTAGCTGGGGTATCGGTGCAACGGTAAAGAGTGAAAGCGGAAAGAATTATATGCGTCCTATTCGTGCATTCTCCGAATCACAAGTTGGCATCGTTACATACTCGACGCCGCCAACAGATGCAGGCACCTACACGGTCCAAGCATCTGCACTTGCTTTAACATCAGGTTCGCTTTCTGATTATCAAGGTGTTATCTACACTGACGGTACGCTGCTCATCAATCGCGCACAGCAGCAACCTCTAGTTATCGCGCAGTACGGTGCAACTTTCGGAGTTCCTTATAAAGTCATGATCTTTGGTGGTTCCGGAACAGGTGCACTCACCGAAACAGTTACAGCAGGAACAGCATCTGGTTGCACGATTTCGGGCGACACGGTTACCTCTACAACTGTTGGCACCTGTCAGCTTTATGCCACAAAAGCTCAAGATCGAAATTACGAGACGGCTACAGCAAACTCGACCCTTTACTTCCTGCTCTTTGTAGCTAACCAACCGGCGCCTGCGCCATCTGGTGGAAGTACCGTTGCTTTAGGTGGCGCCACCTCAATTACTGTCGATGCCAATGTAGCTCCAACGATCACATCTCTCTCTACCTACACCGCAACGGCCGGCACCACGCAGATTCTCATCAACGGCGCCGGCTTCAATCAAGCTGATATTGCATCGATCACCGTGAAATTCTGGCGCAATGTTGTGGCGAGCGGCTTCACGATCAACGGTGGCAACTCTCAGATCACAGTCACAGTTCCAGTGGGTGCTACGACCGGCAAGGTAATGGTCATTACGCCCAATGGAATAGCCGTTTCAGAGCTGCCGCTGACAATGGCGCCTTAATCGCTGCTTTTCAGGCCTTCTCAAGTGACTGCCTTTGGCTTGGCTGGGGTCACCCCATCTCCTAGAATGCGAGCCTAATATCAAAGGCGAGGGAGTTAAGTGTGCAGATGTCGCGCGTGCTGAACTCTCGGCGTATCGCCAGATCCCTCGTCACAATTCTCGCCCTCACATTGGTGCAAAGCATTGCAGCGCCAGTTCTTATTCCCAAGGCGCTTTCTCAAAAGGCTGAGGCGGTCGAAGTTACATATACAAGTGCCACACGCGGTTCTGACGTTGTGGTTCCAGCAGGCGTCTCTTCCGTAACGTTAACCGCTCGTGGTGGCGCAGGTGGTAGTGGAGGAAAAGATGCCAGCAGCCTTGGATTGGCGGGTTCAAATGTCGGTTTCGCAAGTGGAACTTTTAGCGTTTCTCCCGGTGATCGAATTACCTTCTTTCCAGGTTCCGCAGGTGGTAACGGTGCAAATGATGCTCAAAACAGCGGTGGCGGAATAGCAGGACAGACATCCATTGAAACGCAGACAAATAATTCACTAACACCAGCATTTAAATTTAATGGGGTCTACTCGAGTCTTATCACTATCAGTGGAGGAAAAGGTGGAAACGCTGGAAGTACCGGAACATCCGGTAGCGGTGGAGGTGGCGGTGCCGGTTCAATGGTTGCCATTAATGAAGATGTTGCACTTATTGCTGCAGGGGCAGGCGGCGGTGCCGGAGGATCTGGTCCAGGGGCACAACCGGCGGCAACTCCCTACAACTACACAACCTTAGCTCTTGGCGGGGCTGGAACATACGGTGGTGGTTGCGGTAACGCTGACGGCGGAGGCGGCGGCGGAGGCGGCGGCGGTTGGAACGGTGGAGTGGGAGGCGCGAGCCCTCAGCCAACGACTGGAAGCGAATGTCAAGGATTTGGTGGATCTCCGGGAGCGAATTTTGTAGCTTCGAATGCGCAATCAGCAGTATCCAATCAAAGCACCACCCCAAACGGAGCGGGTGCTATCACCTATGTCTTTAATTATGACGCGGTTAGTAATTGCGCAACCGACGCGCAAGTAGTCGATATCTATACAGTTGTAAAAATTACAAACACGGGTGATTGCACCTGGTCTGTGCCCGCAACAGTTTCTGTCGTAGATCTCTTCTTAGTCGGCGGCGGTGGCGGTGGAGCCGGCGATGGCGGCGTAGGTGGAAATGGCGGCGCGGCATTATCGCGATCGGCTGTACCGGTCACCCCAAACACATCACTGCGAGTAAAGGCTGGTTACGGAGGCGCAGGAACTTCGTGGAATTTCATCTCTAAGGCTTTTGCAGGGGATTCGACAACTGTTGTGACATCCTCGGGAAACGTTTTCTATGCACTTGGAGGTGCAACAGGAAATTCCGGACCTAGCCAAACACCAGGAACCGTTGCTACGCCGCAATCGGGTGCATTTGCCGGTGGCTTGGGTGGCACTGCATCAACTGCAGTAAACACAGTTGGCGGTGCCGGTAAACGTGGCGTCTCCAACTATTTTTATGGAACACAAAATACATACGCTGGTGGCGGCGGTGGTGGAATTTTCACAAACTCATCAGCCTCGGCAATGAGCGGCGGAACGGCATCAGATGGCGGTGGAGCGGGTGCGACCGAATCTTCGGGCGGAGTGAATTCACCTGGAAGTAATGGAGTAGCTGCATCCGGCGGCGGCGGCGGCGGAGGTACAGCAGTCGGTACTGGGTACAGAGTTTCAGGTGGCAAAGGTGGATCAGGTGTAATCCTCATCCGTTATGCAACCAATGCGGCAGATTCATTCCCATCCGCACTTGCTGCTTCTGTTGCAGGTCGTTGGACTCCAAATGAACTTCAAGTTTTAGATTCAAATCGAAAAGGTTGGGTCGATTCATCGGGAACCTATACAGCCGGCGCAGTCACTGGTTCACCGAGTATCACGACTACTGGAACGACCGATGGCGTTAATGCCACTGGCTCCACCAAGACAAACCTTTCTGCTGCCGGTGATACGGGAGCTAAGGCAACCTTTGTCTCAACCAATATTCCGACGTATACGATTTTCCATATCGCACGTTATGCAACTGGCGGAACTCAGCGACGCATCATAACGGCCAGCAACAACTGGCTATCTGGTCATTATGCATCGGATAGGTATAAAGCCGCTTACCACGTAAATGATTGGATGACTCCGCAGGTCAGCGCGGATTACAAGTGGCTCCTTTCAACCGATCAAGTAAAGATGTATCGGGCTAATGGGCGAGATGTTTCATACAACGTTAACGCCTCCCAAATTTATAACTCAACAACTGGGCCGACAGGGCTTGGAATCAATGCATACGCGAATGAAGAATCTAGTTGGCAGTTCTTAGACCTCATTGCATTCAACCGCGTTCTTTCAGCTGGCGAGATTCGCTCTATGGAGATCTATCTCGCAAAGATTTATGGCTTATCACTTGAAACAGATAGTCAGAATGCAGAGACTGATACCGCGGCCACATTTGATGGCAATCAATATATGTACACCCAGTATGGCTATGGCGAGAGAATGAATGACACATTCACAGTCGGAGCTTGGGTGAAACCTGCCAGCACCTGTGCCGTCATCAACGGCGTTTGGTGTGGATTCTTTGCGCGAGAAAATACCCTCTTGCTTAGCGTTCACAATGGCACGATCTGGTATGCCATGTATGGCTCAAGTTCGGCATGGGAATATATAGATACTGGAATCAAAGCTCCGATTAATGAGTGGCATAACTACACAGTTGTGAAGCGAGGGATAGCCAACACTGCAGACTCCTTCGATCTCTATGTGGATGGGCAGTGGGCCTGGACAAAGTCCGGCAATCCATATCGCTCGGGTACTGTCACTTATTCCGCAGCCGATGTTCTTTATGATCAAAACAATCAATGGACCTATATCGGAACTCGCTTGGACACATATGAGCGAATGTATGGGCAGATAGATGAAGAAAAAATCTGGAAAGTGGCGCGTACTGCCTCTCAAATCCTTGCCGATATTCACTCGAACGATGCAACAAGTCCACAGCTGCAGTTCTATTGGGATTTTAATCGCGGAACAGGAACGAGCACATTTAATGTTCCCAATCTTGCCCAATCTGGGCCATCGCGTTCGGATTTGGTTCTTGCCGGTACAAATTCATTTACAGATGTCAAGGTCACAACTACCTCTGGCCCTTATACGACTTTAACTTTTCCGCGGACTTACATCACACAGACTGGCGGATGGAAAGTTCCATCAAACCTTTCGTCGGCGACGACGATTGTCGTTGGTGGCGGAGGTGGTGCTGGAAAATCTGTCTCTGACACCAGTAGTCCGGGTGGTGCAGGTGGCGGCGGTGGAGTTAATTTCAGTGGCAATCAGACTTATCTTCCTGGGACCACAGTCTCCGTAAAGGTCGGAACCGGTGGTATTTATGCATCTTCGATTGCAAATGATGCATCGATACGTAATGGAGGATCCTCGGTTGTTGTAATTTCATCTCAATCAACTCTCACTGCGATGGGTGGTGGAGGCGGTGGAAGTTTTGGGTATGTAGGTGCAGGCTCTGGAGCAGGAGATGCATCTATTGCAACCGGTGGCGGTGGCGGTGGAATTGCGGGTGTCTGTACCGATAACGGTGCTGCAGGCGGAACAGTTTCCTCTGGATATAACGGTGGCCTCGGCACATGGGGTTGGGGTGGCGCAGGTGGCGGCGCGCGTGGTGCCGCTGTACTTGGTACATGTGGGAATGGAAGCCAAGGAAGCCCTGGTTCTGGTTATGTCGATTCAATCGCTTCAATCGAATACGGGCGAGGCGGCTATAACAATTCTTATACGACCTGGTCAGCAATTACTGGAACAACAACTGCAAACAATGGCTGGGGTGGATCTGTCGCTTACAACGGATCTAGTACATCTGGAGTTGGACGACAAGGATCTGCGGGTGTTGTTGTAATCCGTTACCTCACCGCGTCGAAACCTACATTTACATACCCAACAAATGCATATCTCAATGTTGGAATGACCGAAACGTTTACAACTAATGTTTCGCAAGATAGCGCTACTGCTATGTTGACTCGAACATTTAAGTGGGAGTCCACCACGACGGGATCAGGTGGCACGTATTCCACAATCAAGCAGGGGACAGGCGCTGCGAATGCCGCATTTAGCTGGGTGCCTTCAGATACGTCAACGACCGGTAGCCAGTACCTCTACCGCGTCGTAGTAACTGATTCTGATACAGCGGGGCTTTCATATACAGATACAAGTACATCCGTTTATGCAGTTATCAACGGGACGCTCAAAATGGCTGGCGTTAATTCGATCAAGAAGACAATTAATATCGCCCGAAATGAAACATTTACGATCTCTGCTGGAACGCCAAACTATAGATATACGCTTTCACCGGTTCTCAAAGGCGTCACATTAGACACATCAACGCCTGGGACGACGATTCTTAAGATTTCTGACACTGCATCAGTCGGAACATATATTGAGACGTTGACAGTCACGGATTCGGTATCGGCAAGCGTTTCGATTCCAATTACGTTATCAATTTCTTCGCCACCAACATTGGTTAATTCGTCACAGATTATTGAAAATGACCTCGTTTTCAATATCGATATGGCCAATACTTCAAGTTACTCACGGGCCACAGGAACAATCAGCGATATCAGCGGAACGAAGAAGCTAGTCACAATCAATGGCGGAAGTACCTTTAGCGATGATTACTCAGGTATTTTAAAGCTCAGCAATACTCAATATATAAGTGCCACAGGATTCACGACTCTTCCGAGTTTTACAATCGAGGCTTATATAAATCTGCAATCTATTGGTGCAAACCAAGTGTGTGTTTTTGGAAGTGAACAAACCTCTGTAAACGTTGCCTATTTTATGTGTATTGATGGAGGGCGAACGGTTTTTACTGGTTTTTATAATGGATATTGGACATACAAGAGAACCTCCCAACAACTTACACTGGGTGCATGGACTCATTTGGTTGGCACATTTGACTCAACAACTGCTGGGACCAAGATGGAGTTGTATTTCAATGGGTCAGTAGCAACATTGAGCGATAGTGCTGAGAACGCTGGATTAGTTCCACCAATAGCTTCATCCGATAAAGCTTTTATAAATAAGTGGTTTTACACCTCTACTACCCCTACATCTGCGATGGATATTGGATTCGTTCGTCTTTACAGCGCTCCATTCACACAAGCAAGAGTGACGCAGAATTACAACGCGACAAAAGATCGATTTACCTCAGCCAATCAAACTCAGATCAAGCCAATTCAGAAATATGGTGTACTCAATCTCGAATCCTTTACGGTGACATCTGGTGGAGATACAAAGACAATCTCATTTGCTATTGGCAACCGCCAAGGAATTCAATGGGATACCTCATCAACACCTGGTCAGGTCAAGCTCAGCGTTCAGGAATCTCTCACACCAGGTACCTATTACGACACAATTACCGTGACAGATGAGTACTCTTCATCAACTTCATTGCCGATTAAGTTCACGGTGACTAAAGCCGATACTTTGACTGTTTATGTGGATACCCCAACGGCCCTGAGTTACACCGGCTCTCGTGCAAATTTCTCCCCAACTGTGAAGACGATTGGCGCAGTCGGCCTTGAATCTGGGACCGTGCTCTCCTCGGCAATCAATTACAAACCAGCTGGAACAACCTGCGCAACGGGCGGATATTGCCGAGTAGGCGATATTGGCCCTGGCGGCGGAATTGTCTTTATCGACACCTCAACTGCAAGCTCTGATGGACGTATCTATGAAGTTGCGCCTCAGAATTGGTCCGGCAGCGATGATCTCTCAACTATCGGAACATACTGTTCAAATGACAATTCAAACCTTGGCGCTACCCAAGTTGGTATCGGCTGGGGAGAGACAAATACCAATCTAGCTAAGGCTTCATGTCTTGGGGGAGCGGTCGCGAGAGTGAATACTTTCAATGCTGGCAACTCAACCGGGTATTCAGATTGGTTTATTCCATCAAAGAACGAAGCAATTGAACTTGCAAAGATTCCTGCAACCGCCGGTCTTCTCAATATTGGTAACAATTGGACAACTGGCAAGTGGGGCTATTGGGCATCAACTGAAGTTAGTTCATCGGTGATGTGGTCAATTGGGCATGCAGGGGCAAGTTTTGCGGGATCGGCAAATGTGAGTAAATCCGAAGCGAATCAAAATATGGTTCGACCGGTTCGTGCATTTAAATCATGTTGGGCGATTGATACTTGTACTGCAATCGCTACAACAGATACTCCAACAGCTGCAGGCGTTTATGTCATTACTCCAACTGCACTTACAAACAGCGCAGATATATTAAGCAAATATTCTGCAATTACGTATATGACCTCACGTCTCACGATTAATCGAATTGCACAGCGTGCCCAGGTAATTCCATTTATCAATACAAACTATCCAGAAACCTTTACCGTCAATGTGACAGAAGGAAATGGAAATGGTGCTGTGACATTCTCTGCAGTCAATGGAACAGCATCTGGTTGCGCCTTTGATTACAAGAAGTTGTATACAACTAGCCAAGGTACTTGCACTGTCACGATAGCCAAGGCTGGAGATCGTAACTACTTGCCCGATACCGTTACTGCCAATGTTCTATTTTTGGCATTTGTCATCAACCAACCATCACCTGCAGTTGGCTCTGGTCCAACGATTGCCCTCTCGGGAGCAACCTCTATTACTTTGGATCCAAATGCTGCGCCAACGATCTCTTCACTCTCTACCTATACGGCGACCGCTGGCTCTACCCAAATCATTATTAACGGTGCTGGCTTTAACCATCTTGACCTCGCCTCAATAACAGTGAAGTTCTGGCGAAACATCACAGCAAGTGGATTTACGGTTAATGCCGGCGACTCTCAGATCACCGTCACAGTCCCAGTCGGGGCGACAACGGGAAAGGTGACGGTCACCACCCCAAATGGAATCGCCGTCTCTGAACTTTCCCTCACAATTACGCCATAAATCAGAGCCATACCTACCTGGGCTTGGAGCACGGTCGGGCCACCTCTTAGAATTCCTACCTCATGTTCCTATCTAGATTTCAGAGGCGAATCGCCCGCACCCTCGTCGTGCTGCTCGGCGTTGGCTTCATCCAGACGGGAATCTCGCTTACTGCGGCCCAGGCTGCCGCACCGATAAAGCCGACCATTTCAAGTGTGACCTCTGGTGCGACTTCACTGACGGTCAATATGGTGACAACCGGTATCGATGCTACGCAATGGCGTTGGCACGTCACAATTAAAACGGGAGTGAGCTGCGCAAATACTTATGGCGATGGAGTTGTTCAATCGACTGGATCGCTCTCCTCTACGATTTCAATTACTGGACTTACATCGGGATGTTCATACTCAGTTAAGGTCGCAGGATTCAACGGTTCGATTGGTGAGTATGCCGAGGCAGAAAAACTTGTCGGAGGATTCACTAACGGCTTGTTGGCGTATCACAAGAACGAATCAGGTTCCTCAACGGCGATGACGCGAGTTCCCTTCACAACAGGTACCTGCGGCACAGAGGTATTTGTGAATATCAACAAGAACTGGGCGGCAGCTGGACCGACGGGATGCAATTCCGACGGCTTCACAACGTACTATCTTGGTTATATCAAAGCTCCAGTAACCGGTTCAGTGACATTTAAGAATCGTAGCGATGATGGCTTTGTGCTCAATATCCAAGGACAGAACATCATCACCGACATGGCAGATCATGCATCTGCTGCCAACGGAAGTTACAACGGAACCGGCTCAATCAATATGGTGGCTAATGAGATCTATCGAATTGAAGCTTGGTATCACGAGAATTCATCAGGCGCAGATGTCAATCTTGAATGGGAATACTCTGGACAAGCTCAGACTGTTGTTCCAAGTAGTTTTCTTGCAACTGATCCAACTGTCTTCTTTGGCTACTGCCCACTCGGCTTAGTCGCTCGATGTGCCGCTGGATCTGCACTCGAGATTAAGCAATCCACTGGAACTAATATGGATGGCAATTATTGGATCATGGTCAACGGCACACCAACGCTGACATATTGCATCATGAACTCTGCGATGAGCGGTGGCGGTTGGATGCTTGCGATGAAAGGTAAGAAATCCAGCTCTACCTTCTCTTATGCATCTACCTATTGGACAAATACAACACAGCTCAATGATGCCTATCCAGAGCGTTGGAAAACAGGGGATACGCAGCGAGATATCGATGCCAAATATGGGGTATTTAGCTATAACAAGGGCAATCAAATCATGGCGCTCTTTCCCGAGCAGAGCGGATATGCAGGTGGAGCAATTGCCGCAGGCACGACAGGAAATACCACTACACCGTACGGCTTCTCCTGGATAGAGACGACCACGGCAGGTCGAACCTGGACTTCCAGTGATGGAAATTCCTGGAATGTAAATCTCTCTGCGTATGGGGGTCCAAATGGTTCTTCATGTGTAACTACCGCGACCACCCTGACGAATTTATTTACCAATTCAAATCGCTGTCTCTTTCGACAAGTGAGTTCGAGCTATTCAGCGGCAGAATCTCCATACTCTGCAATCGGTAACGGTTTATTCTTTACTCAGACACAGATTCGATTCTTCGGTATTAACTATGGCTCAAACACATCAGGCAATATGGCTCTTGCTCGTTGGGGTTTTGGCTGGAATGAGAATAATGCAGGAGATGAAAGTAGTAATGATGGATCCGCTGGTATAGGTATCACCTATAGCTCATATGCAGTTACAGCCGGTTCAGTAAATGGATGTTGTGCTACTCAGAACGGTATTTCAGGTGGATCCAGTACAGGAACAAATATTCCTTTTGAGATGTATGTTCGTAACTCAGTTTCTGCAACAGTTTCAGGTAGCAATATTCGTGTTACCTCAAAGCGTTCATCAAGCGCTAACTACGAAGCTGGATATACGGCATCTGGAACGAATGGATCAAATACCTTCCGACTTAGCCCACTCTATGAAGGGCTCTCAATCAACTCGAGCACAGGCATTTTAACTGTGTCGGAAGCCATGCCGGTAGGTACCTATTCAACGTCAGTGACTGTAACCGATACCAATGGTGTCTCAGGTTCTAAATCTGTGACCGTAGAAGTCTTAGCAGATTCTCAAGAGACGGATACGGCGATCAACTTCACAGGTGCTGCAACGTTAGTTACCTCGGCGACAATGCTGCTTACTGGAAACCAGACATGGGAGGCGTGGGTTAAACCAACATCTGCATGTAATGGTGTTCAAAAATCAATATTCGGCTCAGCAAATTTTGTTGTGATGTGTATCAGTGGTTATTGGAATGCCGGCTTTAGAGAGACAAGTAGTTGGACAACCGTTCAGACTTCCCAGAGAATCGTTTATGACGCTTGGACTCATATTGCAGTCGTTCGCTCAGGTACGACAGTCTCGGTCTACGTCAATAATGCACGCACTCGCGTCAATACCGGGGGAGCATGGGCAGATACCTTCAATGTTGCTAATCCATATGGAACGGCTGGCGCCTTTTATGTAGGGGGATACGACGCGGGTCAATACTTCACCGGCGTAGTTGATGAATTTAAAGTATGGAGTGAAGCTCGTACCCTTTCACAAATTACAGCGGGAATGTATGCAGCCCCAAATATTGGAAGCGCAAACCTCGTTGCATATTGGGATTTCAATGATGGTGCGGGCAATCCTGCTGTATCTCGCGCATTGACATCTACCTCTTCATTTAACTTCTCACCTCTTAGTGCACAGGTTGTTCCAGTTGCAACAACTTCTACCTCTGGCCCGTACACGGTTATCACATTCCCACGCACGCTTATCTCGGTTCGATCTGGGTGGCGTGTTCCCGATTCAGTTACAGCTGCTTCAGTACTTCTCGTTGGCGGTGGCGGTGGCGGTGCTGGCTCATACACACCTCGCACCATGGATCCAGCAGGTGCCGGTGGTGCCGGTGGAGTTTATTTTGCGCCAGCTGTTCCATTGATTCCAGGTTCGATCATGCCAGTCACAGTTGGAGCCGGGGGAGCTGCCGGAATTCCAACTGATACGAGAGTTGATGCTCGAGGTTACTCAGGAGCAACAACAAGTTTCGATGTGCTCTCCGCCGGAGGCGGAGGTGCCGGTGGCTATGTTGATGCAGCAAACCAAGATGGCTTACCCGGTACTGCCGGTGGTGCAGGCGGTGGCGCGAGCAATTACTGGGAAGCTCTGCAAAAAGGTGATGCTGGTGCAAGTAGCTCAGCATCTGTGAATGGAAAGACTTTTGCCGCAACTACAACTGCCGGTGCCGGATCTATCTATAACAGTACTTATGGTTATGGATATAACGGTGGAGGCGCAGGAGGGTCAGCGACCTACGATGCGCGAGGTATAGGTGTTCAATCCTCAATAACCGGAATAACTGTGACATATGGAATTGGTGGCGGTGGATATGGCATTGCAGGGTGGAGTTTCTCTGCACAGACCGGAACCGGAAACGGTGGTGATGGAAATTACAATGAATCTACTGGTGGCGCTCAAGGTGGTAGCGGACTTATAGTCATTCGCTACATCACTGCATTAAAACCATCTTTTACAAAGCCTGCAAATACAACTATCAATCTTGGTATGGTCGAGTCATTCACAACAAATGCCATGTCAGATAGCGCAACCGCGGGACTTACGCGAACATTTAGATGGGAATCGACTACAACGGGATCTACCGGAACGTATTCATCAATTAAGAGCGGTACCGGAATCGCCAACGCTACTTTCAATTGGACGCCGCCAGATACATCGACGTCTGGAAGTAATTACCTATATAGGGTCGTTGTTACAGATTCAGATAGCGATGGACTTTTCATAGTCGATACAAGCACTGCTGTATATGCCGTTATTAATGGGACTCTGTCACTTATATCTAAATTGACGATTACGAAGACGGTCAATATCAGTAAGAGCGAAACCTTCACAGTTCTCAATGGAACGCCTACCTATCGATACACCTTGACGCCAGATGGACCGAACTTCTCGCTCGACACTTCGGTAGTGGGTTCACCAAAAATTAGAATTGCGGATACCGCCACCGTGGGAACGTATTACGAGACGTTTACAGTGATCGATTCGATTTCAGCTTCGATCACTGTTCCACTCACCATCGTGATTAGCCCACCACCGTCGTTCTCTGCAAATGCCCCCCAGGTGGATAGTGGCACTGTGTTATACCTAGATGCAGGAAATACTTCGAGCTACTCGGGCACGGGCACGATCTGGAATGATCTATCTGGTCGAGGACTTACTGCAACCTTGCCTCCAAGTTCCATGCCTTCGCAAAATGCGGGGGCGGGTTTAGCGTGTACGACACCTGCTCTCTCTACTTCAGGTACAGCGAATTTAGTATTTAACGGCAGTTCGACGTGTGGATATGTACCCAACGTTGGCCTGCTTCAAACTTACACATATGAAGTCTGGTTTATGCGAACCGGCGCGGATAACGCTATGTCGGATTATTCATCGATTATCGCCTCACCTTTTTCTGGGACCGGAAAGCAGATCAACATTACGTTGCATTGGCGTACTAACGGGAATCTCGTTGCTGGAATTTGGGACGGTTCAGCGTGGATCGAGACTACGCAAGTTTATGTTGCTAGCAATATTTGGAACTATGTAGCAGTTACTTATGATGGCACTAACCTACGTCTCTCTCTCAATGGCGTAACCGCTACCAAATACTCTGTAACAGGAGCTGTGACCTTTGCAGATAATCTCAATGACAAAGGTCTACTTATTGGAAAGCGATTCGATCAGAATGGCTACTTCTTCTCTGGGGCAGTGGCTTCGATACGACTCTATAACCGAGTGCTATCCGATTCAGAAATTCAGCAGAATTACAACGCGACTAAGGGGCGTTTTGCCACCACGCAGAATAAGAATGGAGTAAAGGCGGTTTATGGGTCTAGAACATCAGAGACCTACACAGTAACAGCAGGTTCTGAGTCGATTACCGCAACTTTTACGGCAAATGCCATCTCTAGAATTGTTTGGGATACATCCACGGCTAGATCGATCAAGCTTCAAGTTCAAGAGTCGCTCACTGTCGGGGTTTATACAGACACCATTACCGTGACCGATATCTATGGCTCTTCGACAAGCTTGCCAATCCGCATTGAAGTAGGAAAGGCAGCATCCATCACTATCTCCATGGATACAGGGACCGTCACCACTTATAACGGAGCGCCATTAAGCACCTATCCGCGGCCTGTCATCAAGGGGTTGAAGAATTCTGATACTGGCACGGTTACGACAAAGTTTTCATCAACTCTCTATTCACTGAGTAGCACTCCTCCGACAAATGCAGATACTTATACAGTCACTGCAGCAGATTTCGCCTTCTATGTTGGTGATATCAGTAATTACATATCCGTGATCTACGAAACGAGCACAGCGGTCATCAATCGTGCACGCCAGACACCTCTCAATGTCTCCATGTATGGAGCTCTCGTTGGGTCGCCATTTACAATCACATTGCTCGGTGGTTCTGGTGATGGTGCAGTAGTTGAAACTTTAACTGGAACGAGCACCGCACCAAACTGTGCCATTTCAAACCATGTACTTTCATCCGGCGCAACATCAATTAGCTACTGTCAAATTCTTGTCACTAAAGCGCAATCACAGAATTACCTCTCCGAATCTTCGACAGTTCAGGTTTACTTCATGGTCCTAGCTATTAATCAACCAACAGCTGCGGTAGGTTCAGGCTCCGGTATTGGAATCTCTGGCGCAACTGCTATTGAACGCGATGCCAATGCGGCGCCAATCATTTCCTCACTCAGCGTTACTTCTGGCGCGGTGGGATCTTCTGTGATTATCACCGGCTCTGGCTTCTACTTCGCCGATCCAAGCAAACTCAGTATTAAGTTCTGGCGCAATGTTTCGGCGACTATTTATACGATTACCAATGACTCAAGCGTCACAGTCACAGTTCCAGTTGGGGCAACTTCTGGGCGAATTGTCCTCACAAATCCATATGGTTTGGCGGCATCTTCAACCTTCACGGTCACACCATGACCAGACAGGTAGTATTCAGGCCTAATCAGGGGAGGTGCAGGCGATGAGTTACTTCAATAGCTCGGCCAACCCTGAAGATTTTGAAGATGGATACTCTGAAGATCCATCTCCGCGTCGAAGCCTTAGAGCAAAGGTCAATATTGGAATATTCCTCATCATCGTTGGCCTTGTTGGCACATCTTTAGCGGCCAATATCTCTCTCAACTCTGGCGCAAGAAAAGAGTTCGGTCAGGGAATCTTCCAGATCAAGGCTTGCGATCAATGGGTGGGCGTCGGACTTACTTCTGGTCAAGGTGCACAGAACACTTATGTTGCAAATGTTCGCTTGCTTGGACTCGATCCACGCCTTTGTAAGGGCACAATCTTTAGAATCAAATTCTTTCCAACTGGCAGCACAACAGCCTTACCAATGTACCTAGGTGCAGGCACAACAACTGCTGCAACAGATTCTGTTACCGCTACAACTCTTGTGACGCGAATTACCAATACTGACTATACCGGCAACACTTCGAGCGCATATGCAACGTGGGCATATGACGCTGTTACTTTAATTGACCCACAAGGTAGAGATATTGGCTACGCAGATAATTACGAACTTATTGATTACACCCCAGCAACAGGTGTGTACTCAATTGTCTTCACATATCCTCGCGCTGTTGCAGCTCAGGTCGCGAGCATTACTATTGAAACGGCCAAGTATTCATAGATAGTATCGGCCCATGAAGAAGCTACAGAATTTCATCAATGGCCAGTCAGTAGATTCAAAGTCAGGCGAGATGACAACTCTCATTAATCCTGCGACAGGTCAACCATTTGCAACGGCACCTATTTCAAACGCAGCAGATGTTGATGCAGCGATGAAGTCAGCGAGCGATGCATTTGTCGATTGGCGTGACTCAACTCCATCTGAGCGCCAACGTGCACTTCTTAAGATTGCTGATGCAATCGAAGCCCGTGCTGATGAATTTGTAGCTATCGAATCCGAGAACTGTGGAAAGCCAACTGGGCTTACAGCATCTGAAGAAGTACCACCGATGGTAGATCAGATCCGTTTCTTTGCCGGAGCTGCACGTAACCTTGAAGGAAAATCTGCCGGCGAGTACATGCGCGGAATGACTTCATTTGTACGTCGCGAACCAGTAGGCGTCTGCGCACAAGTAACTCCGTGGAACTATCCAATGATGATGGCTGTGTGGAAGTGGGCTCCTGCAATTGCAGCAGGTAACACCGTCGTACTCAAACCATCCGATACGACTCCAGCATCAACAGTCTTTATGGCTCAGGTAATGTCAGAGTTTCTCCCTGCAGGCGTGATCAATGTTGTAACAGGCGAGCGCGAAACAGGTGCGCTCCTTGTTGAGCATGCAACGCCTGCGATGGTTTCAATCACCGGATCAGTTGCAGCAGGTATGGCGGTAGCAGGGGCGGCATCAAAGTCATTGAAGCGCGTCCACCTCGAACTCGGAGGCAAGGCACCCGTCGTTGTCTTCAATGATGCAGATCTCGCAGCTGCCGCCGAAGGAATTGCCATCGCAGGTTTCTTCAATGCTGGCCAAGATTGCACAGCGGCCACCCGCGTTCTCGTTCAAGAGGGTGTCTATGAAGAGATGGTGAAGTTGCTGGCAGATCAGGCAACAAATCAGATTGCTATGGGCATGCCGGATCAAGATGTCCTCGTCGGCCCAGTCAACAATGCCAACCAATTTGAGCGCGTCAATGGATTTATCTCCCGCGTTCCATCCCATGCACGAGTAGTTGCAGGCGGAAAGCCATCAGGGTTGCCTGGCTACTTCATTGCTCCTACCGTTATTGCCGACTTGCGCCAAGGGGATGAGCTCATCCAATCCGAGATCTTTGGCCCAGTCATCACAATCCAGAAGTTCAAGGATGAATCCGAGGCTGTTGCGATGGCAAACGGAGTCGATTACGGTTTGGCTTCATCTATCTGGACCAAGGACCATGGCCGCGCGATGCGCATGGCAAAGGCCTTTGACTTCGGCTGCGTCTGGATCAATACCCATATCCCGTTGGTGGCAGAGATGCCACACGGTGGATATAAGCGCAGTGGCTACGGCAAAGACCTCTCAAGCTACGGCTTTGAGGATTACACCCGTATTAAGCATGTGATGACCAACATCAACGCTTGAGCATGGTTCAAAACACTTCGATTTAAGTTTGGCCTACAGGCCAATGGGTTACATAATGAGCCCTGCTAAACCGTCCCTTGTACCGGCACAAAAAGGAGCCTCATCACATGGCTAAGTCACTCTCACCAGAAGCACGTTCAATTCTCAATTCTCGCGTTTCACGCCGTGCAGTTCTTGCAGGTGCTGGCGCTGTAGCTGGTGCAAGTGCGCTCGCTGCATGTGGATCAGGTGGATCATCTGGCGCATCAGCAGATTCAGTGCGTTGGGCTAACTGGACTCTCTACTTAGATGTAGACGCATCGGGTAAGCACTATCCAACACTTGAAGCATTTACAAAGAAGACGGGCATTAAGGCAAGCTACTTCGAAGATATTAACGATAACGATGAGTTCTACGGCAAGGTGCAGGGGCAGCTCAAGCTGGGCAAGGACATCGGTTACGACGTTATGACACCGACTGACTGGATGGCGGCACGTTTCATCCGTCTCGGTTACACACAGAAGTTCGATAAGGCCAACATTCCGAATTCAAAGAATTTGATCGCAACACTTCAGCATCCTTCATTTGATACAAATCGCGAATCATCTCTTCCATGGCAGGGCATCATGGCCGGTCTCGGATGGAACACAGCGGTTAATCCAAAGGGTATGAAGACACTCGATGATCTCTGGGCGCCACAGAACAAGGGCAAGATTGTTGTTCTCTCTGAAATGCGCGACACCATCGGCGTCATCTTGATGTCACAGGGCATCGATATTTCAAAGGTGACAGAAACTCAATTTATGAATGCAGTTGATTTCCTTCAGAAGAAGATCTCTGACGGCTGGATTCGCGGCGTAAAGGGCAACGAATACAAGGAAGATCTCATCTCAGGCGATGCAACAGCTGTCATCGCATGGTCAGGTGACTTGTTCCAGCTCTCAAATGAGAACGCAGGCAAGTTTGACTTCGCAATTCCTGAATCAGGCGGAACTATCTCTGCAGATAACCTTCTTATTCCATCTACAACAACAGCTGCTGGCAAGAAGAATGCCGAAGCGCTCATCAACTATTACTACGATCCAGCGGTAGCTGCAAAGGTTGCGGCATATGTGAATTACGTATGTCCTGTTGCTGGCGCTCAAGCCGAGATGGAGAAGTTTGATGCGAATCTCGCGAAGAGCGAATACATCTTCCCAACTGAGAAGACAATGAGCCGCCTTCACATCTTCCGCGCACTTACACCTACAGAAGAGACAACTTGGACAGAGGCTTTCCAAAAGGCAGCTGGTAACTAAGTTGGCTGAGAAGACTTCAATTCACGGCGACCTTCGTCTTTCAAATATCACCAAGTCATACGGAGATTTCACCGCAGTAAATGATTTGTCGTTAACAATTCCTGAAGGTTCATTCTTTGCACTTCTTGGACCATCAGGATGCGGCAAGACAACAACACTTCGTATGGTTGCCGGACTTGAAGAACCTACTCGTGGAACAATCTCTCTCGGAAACACTGACATCACCTTCACAAAGCCATATCAGCGTCCGATCAATACTGTCTTTCAGAACTACGCGCTCTTTCCTCACCTCACCATCTTTGAGAACATCGCATTCGGTCTTCGCCGTCGCGGTATCAAGGATGTTAAGGAGCAGGTTGATAAGGCGCTCGAGCTCGTAGAGCTTTCTCACCTTGCAGGACGTAAGCCAACTCAGCTCTCAGGCGGACAGCAGCAGCGCATCGCACTTGCACGCGCAATTGTTAATCGCCCAGCTCTCTTGCTCCTTGATGAGCCACTCGGTGCGCTCGATCTCAAGCTTCGTCGTCAGATGCAGATTGAACTTAAATGGATTCAGAAAGAAGTCGGCCTCACATTCGTGCACGTCACACACGATCAGGAAGAAGCCATGACTATGGCAGACACCATCGCGGTGATGAATGAAGGCGAGATCGAACAGCTCGGGTCACCTGCAGATCTCTATGACAATCCAAAGACAGCATTCGTTGCTAACTTCCTTGGCCAGTCAAACCTTATTAAGGGAACAATCTCAGGCAACGATGGCGATAACCACATCGTTGATCTCTTCGGCCAGAAGATCTCTCTGGCGAAGAACCGTTCACATGCAGTTGATAACTCAATCTATGCAGGTATCCGCCCAGAGAAGTTCCGTATTTCACGCCTTTCAACTCCCACATCAGGCAACTTGCTCTCTGGTGGAAAGATTGAAGATGTTTCATATATCGGCGTATCTACTCAATACCAGGTCTTGATGCCATGGGGCCAAGAGCTCATGGTCTTCGAGCAGAATGATGATGCTGTCGCTCCATTTAGCGTCGGTGAAGATGTGAATATCTCTTGGGAATCTGGATTTACATTCGCTCTTCGCGGAGATGAAGATGCTGAAGCAGGCATGGAAGTCGAGCCAGAAGAGATCATCGAAGACGATGAGTAAGTCAGGCATCTCAAGCCCACGTACGCCATACCTGCTCCTTCTTCCGGGTATGGGCTTTCTATTTACATTCTTCATCTGGCCAATTGCTAACCTCGCACAGACTTCTACTCAGACACCCGTTGCCGGGGGAGATACAGGCTCGTACGAGCAGACGCTTCGCTGGAAGAACTACATCGATGCATTCGTTGAGAATAAAGAGCAGTTCGGGCGCTCATTTCTCTATGCAGCGCTAGCAACAATATTTGCCTTAACAATCGCTTATCCATTGGCATATGCAATTGCATTTAAAGCTGGCAAGATGAAGAACGTTCTTCTCGTTCTCGTCGTTGCACCATTCTTCACATCATTCCTTCTTCGTACTATTGCTTGGAAGCAGATTCTCGGCGAACAAGGCTTCGTAGTTCCATTCCTTCGCAATTTACACATTATTGCGCCAAGTACCACGTTGACCTCTTCTGCATTCGCAGTAGTTGCGGGCATGACCTATAACTTCCTGCCATTTATGACCCTGCCACTGTATGCATCTATCGATCGCATCGATCCTCGTACCCTTGAGGCATCTGGAGATCTTTATGCCAATGGTTTCACAACGTTCCGTAAGGTCACTTTGCCGCTCTCAATGCCAGGCGTTGTTGCGGGAACTCTTCTTACCTTTATTCCTGCAGCAGGTGATTACGTCAACGCAGCGATCTTGGGCAGCCCTGAGACAAAGATGATTGGTAACGTCATCGAATCTCGCTTCTTTAAGATCGTCGATTACCCCACGGCAGCTGCGCTCTCATTTACTCTGATGGCGACAATCTTGATTCTCGTAACTGTCTATATCCGCAAGGCTGGAACTGAGGAGCTCGTATGAGAAAAGTATCTCGCTGGTTCCAGCGTAATCTCATCCGTATCTATGCAGTTGTTGCATTTACCTACCTTCTTATCCCAGTTGCCTACACAATCGCTTTCTCCTTTAACAATGGCGGCAAGTCCAACCTCATCTGGAAGGGCTTCACACTTGATAACTGGATGAACCCATGTGGTGCGCCCGAGGTATGTACTGCACTCGGAAACTCAATCAAGATCGGTTTCCTTGCCACGCTCTTCTCAACGATTCTCGGTACCATGATCGCCTTTGCAATTGGTCGCCATAAGTTCCGCGGTCGTTCAACAACGAACCTGTTGATCTTCCTTCCTATGGCAACACCTGAAATCGTTCTCGGTGCCTCATTGCTCTCACTCTTCTTAACGCTCAAAATCAATCCGGGCTTCTGGCCAACAGTGATTGCACACGTAATGTTCTGTATCTCATTCGTTGTTGTGACCGTTAAGGCTCGCATCGCCAGCCTTGATCCACGCCTCGAGCAGGCTGCGATGGATCTCTATGCCAATGAGGTCGAGACATTCCGTCGCGTGACACTTCCTCTAGTTGCACCAGGTATTGCAGGTGCAGCACTTCTCGCATTTAGCTTATCTTTCGATGACTTCATCATTACCAACTTCAACTCAGGCACGATGACGACCTTCCCAAAGTTTGTCTATGTCTCAGCAGCTCGCGGTATCCCACCACAAGCTAATGTCATTGGATCGTCAATGTTTATCATTGCACTCGTCATTGTCATCCTCGGACAAGTTGTGGGACGTAAGCGCGCAGTCAAATGAAGCGCAGCCTTGTAATCCTCGGCTCAACTGGCTCTATCGGAGTCCAAGCTCTTGAGATTGTTGATGCCAACCCAGAGCTCTTTGAACTACTTGCAATTACTGCAGCCGGAACGAATCCTGATGCGCTGATAGCTCAAGCAAAGAAGTACAAGGTCAAAGTAGTTGGAACAATCAAGAACGCTGATGTAATTCGAGGCGCACTTCCCGGTGTCTCTGTCATCGATGGAGCTCACGCTTCAACTGAGATTGCGGCGATGCCGTGCGATGTTGTGCTCAATGCAATCACTGGATCAATCGGTTTAGCTCCAACACTTGCTGCAATTAATGCGGGAAATCAATTGGCTCTTGCCAATAAAGAGTCACTGGTAGCTGGTGGCGAACTTGTCATGCCTCTTGCAAAAGAGAATCAGATCCTTCCAGTTGATTCCGAACATTCAGCAATCTGGCAATGTTTGCAAGGAAATAATCCATCAGATATTTCAAAGCTCGTTCTTACTGCAAGCGGTGGACCGTTCCGTGATCGCCAGGATCTCTCAGGCGTTACTCTCGATGAAGCACTTGCACATCCGACCTGGGCGATGGGGCCAGTAGTCACCATTAACTCTGCAACGTTGATGAATAAGGGCCTTGAGATCATCGAGGCACACCACCTCTTTCACCTGCCATATTCACAGATTGAAGCGGTCATTCATCCCCAATCTGTCGTGCATTCAATGGTCGAATATAAAGATGGTTCAACAATTGCCCAGGCATCGCCTCCTAATATGAAGGGGCCGATTGCACTCGCAATAAACTTCCCTCATCGCACTGCAGCAGCAACGTCGCCGATTGATTGGAGCAAGGCATCGACATGGAACTTCGCGCCGATTGATAACAATCGCTTCCCGGCGGTAAATCTTGCTCGCCATTGTGGCGCTGTTGGGGGAGCGCTTCCAGCAATCTTTAATGCAGCAAATGAAGTCGTCGTCGATGCATTCATGCAGGGCCGAGTGAAGTTTGTAGAGATCATTCCGACAGTCGAGGCGATTGTTGCTCAATACGAGAAGAGCTCAATTCCAACGCTCAGAGATCTCTCAGATGTCAGTGCTATAGAAGAGGATGCACGAAAGGCAACTTCCAACTATTTAGCAAAGGTAGCTTCTTAATGGAGATTCTAGGCATCATCGCATTTGTACTTGCTCTACTTATTTCAGTCATGCTTCATGAGCTTGGACATTTCCTCACCGCAAGAAGATTTGGAATGTGGGTCTCAGAATTTTTCGTTGGCTTTGGCCGCCGCATCTGGTCAATCACGCGCGGAGAGACAGAATATGGAATAAAGGCGATTCCCGCCGGTGGATACTGCCGTATCGAAGGCATGACTCCTACGGATGAGATGCCACAAGGTGAGCTCAATCGCGCATTTATCTCAGCGCCTTCTTGGAAGAAGTTAATCGTCCTCGGAGCAGGCTCTACCGCACATTTCATCCTTGGCTTCCTTCTTATTTTCTCTATCTTCTTCGCCGTCGGTTATACGACTATTACACCTGTAATTTCAGAGGTTCAATCCGGTTCCGTTGCGGCATCTGCCGGATTTAAACCGGGCGATGAAATAATCTCAATCAATGGCGAAGCCGTGACTCAGTGGTCTAAGGATGCGGTCAAGATCGGTCAATCCAAGGGCGCAGTAATGAACTTCGTTCTTAAGCGCGGAGGCGAGAAAATTTCAATTGATGTAGCGCCTGCCTATAACAATGATGCAAAGCGCTACATGCTCGGAGTTATCACCGCTCTCGGTACAGAGCGCGATGGGTTTATTAAATCTACATCCGAGAGCGCAAAGGCGGGTTGGGTCCTCACAAAGGAATCAGCTAAGTCGCTCGTCACCCTTCCATCTAAGGTTCCACAACTATTTCGCGAGACATTCCTTCATGAAAAGCGCGATCCCAATGGACTCGTTGGAGTAGTGGGGGCAGCTCGTGTATCTGGACAGGCAGTGGGTAGCGATAAACTCAATAACAATGAGCGCCTTGCAACATTTATCTTGCTCGTCGCCTCCCTCAATATCTTCGTTGGTCTCTTCAACCTCTTGCCTATCTTGCCGCTCGATGGCGGACATATGGCGGTTGCAATTGCTGACGAAGTACGCGCGCTCTACGCCCGCCTTCGCAAGAAGCCACGTCCAGCTCCTATTGATGTGAATGTCCTTACACCAATAACCGGGGTAGTCGTTGTTCTACTCGGAATTCTCACAGTTCTCTTAGTAGTCGCCGACATCATCAATCCTGTCTCGCTCAATCTTTAATTTTCGGGCAGAATACGGCTCATGGTTGATCTCGGAATTCCAAGCGCCCCTCTTAAGCCACTAGCTCCACGTCGCAAGACGAAGCAGCTGATGGTCGGCAACGTTGGTGTTGGCTCAGATTCACCGGTCAGCGTTCAATCAATGTGTACAACTCTTACATCTGATGTCAACGCTACCTTGCAACAGATTGCAGAGCTCACAGCATCTGGATGCCAGATTGTGCGAGTAGCAGTCCCATCACAAGATGATGCAGATGCGCTCAAGCACATTGCAAAGAAGTCACAGATTCCAGTGATTGCAGATATTCACTTTCAGCCAAAGTACATCTTCGCTGCAATCGATGCAGGGTGCGCCGCAGTTCGCGTTAACCCAGGCAATATCAAGCAGTTCGATGACAAAGTTAAGGAAGTTGCAAAGGCTGCAGGAGATGCGGGAATTCCTATCCGCATCGGCGTCAATGCAGGTTCACTTGATCCACGACTTCTCGCAAAGTATGGCAAGGCAACTCCAGAGGCACTTGCAGAATCTGCGCTCTGGGAGGCTGGCCTCTTTGAAGAGCACGGCTTTAGCAATATTAAGATCTCTGTAAAGCATCACGATCCTGTCACTATGGTGAGCGCTTATCGACTTCTTGCTGCTCAATGTGATTACCCATTGCACCTCGGTGTTACAGAAGCTGGACCTATCTTCCAAGGAACAATCAAATCTGCAACAGCATTTGGAATCCTTCTCGCTGAAGGAATTGGCGACACCATTCGCGTATCGCTCTCAGCACCTCCTGTTGAAGAGATCAAGGTCGGTATGTCTATCCTTGAATCTCTCAATCTTCGTCAACGAAAGCTTGAAATAGTTTCATGCCCATCATGCGGCCGCGCACAGGTTGATGTCTACACATTGGCCGAGAAGGTTCAAGCTGGCTTGCAAGGAATGACTGTTCCACTTCGCGTTGCTGTTATGGGTTGCGTCGTCAATGGTCCTGGTGAGGCGCGTGAGGCAGATCTCGGCGTTGCATCAGGAAATGGAAAGGGTCAGATCTTCGTTAAGGGTCAGGTCATCAAGACTGTTCCTGAAGCACAGATCGTTGAGACTCTCATTGAAGAAGCGATGCGCCTTGCAGAAGAGATGGAAGCTGCCGGAGTTGCTTCAGGCGAGCCAACAGTTCTCACCTCGTAATTAGCTTTTAACTTCACCAATCATTTGCAACTTACGCGGTAGGCTCGCGCCATGTTGCGAATGTCCACACTCTTTCTTCGTACCCTGCGTGATGATCCAGCTGATGCTGAGGTCCCAAGTCACCGCCTATTAGTGCGCGCTGGATATATCCGCCGTATTGCGGCAGGTATTTACTCATGGTTGCCACTCGGTGTTATCACCCTTCGCAATATCGAAAACGTTGTCCGCCAGGAGATGGATTCAGCTGGCTTCCAGGAAGTTCACTTCCCAGCAATGCTCCCACGCGATCCATATGAGCAGACCAACCGCTGGACTGAGTACGGCCCAGATTTATTCCGCCTCCAAGATCGCAAAGGCACTGACTATCTTCTCGGTCCAACGCATGAAGAGATGTTCACCTTGATGGTCAAGGGCGAGTACTCCTCGTATAAAGATCTTCCACTAGCTCTCTATCAAATTCAGACGAAGTATCGCGATGAAGCGCGACCACGTTCAGGAATCATCCGCGGGCGCGAGTTTGTTATGAAGGATTCATACTCATTCGACCTCACTGATGAAGGTCTTGTTGAGTCTTACCAGAGGCACCGCGCTGCTTACATTAAGACTTTTGATCGCCTTGGCATGAAGTACAACATCGTTTCAGCTGTGGCTGGCGCAATGGGCGGATCTTCATCGGAAGAGTTCTTGGCTCCTTGTCCAACAGGTGAGGACACATATGTTCTCTGCCCCAAGTGTGGATATGCCGCAAACGTTGAGGCGATGACGACAAAGGTTGCAGCAGTTGACCCATCAGGAATCGGTGCTCTTGAAGTATTTGATTCACCTAACACTCCAACAATTGATTCATTGGTTGAACTTCTCAATTCAAAGTTTGGTGGAGGATATACAGGTGCTTCGACTTTGAAGAACGTTATGTTGATGGCAGATGACGTTGCAATCAGCGTACTTGTTCCAGGAGATCGTGAAGTAGATATCAAACGACTCCAAGCGAATATGCCAGGAGTCAATGAGATCCGCGTCTTTGAAGAGCCAGATTTTGCAAAGTTCCCAGGACTCGTTAAGGGTTACATCGGCCCTCAGGATGCGAAGAAGAATGGCATTACCGTCTATGCAGATCCTCGTATTGCACCAGGAACTTCATGGGTGACAGGTGCCAATGCAAGAGAAAAGCATGCGCTCAATGTTGTGAATGGTCGCGACTTTGAAGTAGATCATTACATTGAGGCAGCGCAGATTCGCGAAGGCGACTCTTGCCCAACGTGCGATACAGCAGTGGTCATCGATCGCGCTATTGAAATTGGCCATATTTTCCAACTGGGGCGCAAGTATGCAGATGCCCTCAATCTCACCGTTCTCGATCAGAACGGTAAGAGCCAGGTTGTCACAATGGGTTCATATGGAATAGGTGTATCGCGCGCAGTTGCAGCTATTGCTGAGCAGACACATGATGAGATCGGTCTCTCTTGGCCAGTCGAGGTTGCTCCTGCGAAAGTTCACGTTGTTGTCGCTGGCAAGGATGATTCACTCTTTGAAGCGGCCGAGAAGATCTCTGCCGATCTCGAAGGTCGTGGAATCTCAGTAATGCTCGATGATCGCCGCGGCACAAGTCCTGGCGTGAAATTTAAGGATGCAGAGCTGATTGGTATTCCGATGATCGTTGTCGTAGGCAAGGCTCTCGAGCAAGGCAATGTTGAAGTCCGCGTTCGCAAGAGCGGTGAGAAGTCTGAGATTGCAGTCGGTTCTGCAGTCGATGAGATCGCAAAGACTCTAGCTTCGCTTAAGTAATATGTTTTACGATCTCTCCGCGCTGAACGTCGCCTTGCTCTTCCTAGCGATGTTCTCAGCAGGATTTGTCGATGCAATCGCTGGCGGTGGTGGGTTGATTCAAACTCCTGCGATGCTGCTCTCCTTCCCTGATCATAATCCGGTATCGGTTGTAGCAACATCTAAGACTGCTGCTTTCTTCGGCACTTCAACTGCGGCAATCAAATATCGCAAATCGATTAAGACAGATCCAAAGCTCCTACTTGCAATGGTTATTCCCGCATTCTTTGGAGCATGTGGGGGAGCGCTTCTTGCTTCACATATCTCTGCACAGAGCTTTAAGAGCTCAATCTTCTTTATGATGATTGCAATCTTCTTCTACACACTTCTCAAGCCAGATCTCGGCAAGGTGCATGTCGAAAAACACTCACCTCGAAAGTTGATGGTGATCGGTGCTATCGCTGCGACTCTCATCGGTTTCTATGATGGATTGATCGGTCCGGGTACAGGAACTATGTTGATGATTGCGCTCGTTGCAATTATGGGCTTTGCATTTGTCGGAGCCTCTGCCATCGCAAAGGTCGTCAATGCGACGACTAACCTCGCATCAATCATCGTTGTGGGTTTTCGAATCGGAATCCTCTGGAAGATTGGCCTATTTCTCGCAATTGCCAACCTGGCTGGGGGATATGCAGGCTCTCACCTAGCAATTAAGAAGGGTTCGGGTTTTATCCGTATCTTCTATCTAATTGTCACTGGCTTATTGATTCTTCGACTTGGATACTCGCTCTACTTGCAGTAAATTTTGACCCGCAGGACAACTGAATAACAACAGAATAGGACGGCAAAGCTATGGCAATTAAAGATCAGATCGCAGAACTTATTACTCCAGCGCTACAAGAAGCTGGTTACTACCTCGAAGAGGTAAATCTCGTTACTCCAGGCAATCACCGCATCGTGACTGTCATTGTCGATGGCGAGAGCGCACTCAATCTCGATCAAGTTACCGTCGCTTCAAAGCTCGTCTCAGAACTCGTAGATGAAGCTGCATTTATGGGTGAGACGCCATTTACTCTTGAAGTTACCTCTCCTGGAATCGACCGTCCACTTACTCTTCCCCGCCACTTTGCAAAAAATGTCACCCGACTCCTTAAGGTTACAAAGACAGATGGCATCGTTATTACAGGTCGCATTACATCCAATACAGATGTTGATCTCACTCTTTCCGTTGTTGAGAAGAAAGAAACCAAGGAAGTTGTGATCTCTCTCGCTGATATCAAGCGCGCAGTTGTTGAAATTGAATTTAACCGAAAGGACGAGAACTAACATGCATGTTGAAATGGAAGCTCTCGCCGCCCTCACAACTGAGAAGGGAATGTCACTCGAGCAGTTGATTCAAGCTATCGAAGTCGGTGTTCTCACTGCATATAACCAGGGAAATGAACCTAATCGTTATGCCCAAGCTCGCCTCAATCGCGAGACTGGTGAAATTCAAATTATCATTCCTGCATTTAATGAACTCGGCGAGAAGATTGCTGAAGAAGTTGACTCGCCTGATGGATTCGGTCGCATTGCAACATCAACTGCCCGCCAAGTTATTAAGCAAGCGATGCGCGCAACCAACGATGCTGAGATTGTGGGGGAGTTCACCACTTCTGTCGGTGATGTTATCTCTGGCGTGATTCAGCAAGGCCGCGATCCAAAGATGGTCAACGTTAACCTCGGCCGTATCGAGGGTCGTATTCCACCTCAAGAACAAGTTCCAGGTGAGGTATATGAACATGGCGCACGTATCAAGTGTTTCGTTGTTGAGGTAAAGCAAGGTATGAAGGGCCCAGAGATCATGTTGTCTCGCAGCCACCCTGGCCTTGTGAAGCAGCTCTTTGCTCTCGAAGTTCCTGAAGTAAAAGATGGAATCGTTGAAATCATGGGCGTTGCACGTGAAGCGGGCCACCGCACAAAGATTGCCGTTCGCTCACATCGCGCAGGCGTTTCACCAAAGGGATCGCTCATCGGTCCAATGGGTGCTCGTGCCCGTGCCGTTATGGATGAACTCAATGGCGAGAAGATTGATATCGTCGATTTTGATGATGATCCAGCAAAATATGTTGCGCATGCTCTCGCCCCTTCAAAGGTGAGCAATGTTGAGATTGTTGACCTTGATGCACGTAGCGCGAAGGTAGTCGTCCCCGATTACCAGCTCTCATTGGCTATCGGTAAGGATGGGCAGAATGCTCGCCTTGCTGCACGTCTGACTGGCTGGCGTATTGATATCCACCCAGACACAACCGCTCCAGCTCCAACGGAATAGGAAATTCTCGGGCGTTTCGCTAGAATCAGCCCATCACTTCCCCCTTGCTTTCGGTAGGGGGAGATAAGAAATGGATGCGAAAGATATGAAGCAAAAATGAGCTCGTTCACATCATGAGGTTCGACAACTAGGGCTCGCATCCCACAAGTTTTAATGCGGGCCAAGACAGGAGAAATGTGTCAAAGGTCCGTGTACATGAGTTGGCAAAACAACTCGGTATGGAAAGCAAGGAAGTCCTTGCTAAGTTACAAGAACTCGGCGAATTCGTCCGATCAGCTTCATCAACAGTAGAGCCGCCGGTAGCGCGCAAGTTAATTGCGTTATATCCCGATGCAAAGCCAGCTGAAGATAAGAAGCCAGTCAAGAAAGCTGCAGCGAAGAAGGCTGCTGCTCCAAAGACAGCTGAAGTCAATCCAGAACTCGCTGCAGAACTTGCAGCAGAGCTCGGCGTTGATCTTGCTGCGTTGAAGGCATCACGTGAGGCGGAAGCGGCGGCATCAGCTGCAGCTGCTGCATACACGGCAACACCAGATGCTCCTGCAACTCCTGCACCATCAGCTCCACCAGTTCCAGGTGCACCAGCTGCACCTCGCCCTGGCAACAATCCATTCTCTGCAGGAGCGGCAGTTCCACGTCCTCCTCGTCCAGGAAATAATCCATTCTCAACAGGTGGTGCAGTTCCACGTCCACCACAACGTCCATTGGGCGCTGCACGTCCAGGCGCACCACGACCAGGTGCTCCACGTCCAGGTTTTGCTGCACGACCAGGTGCTCCACGTCCTGCAGGTGCGGGCGGACCAGCACGTCCAGGTTTTGCACCTCGTCCAGGTGGGGCAGGTGCACCAGCATCAGGTCCATATCGCAATGCAGGTCCATCAACTGGTGGAGCTCCACGTCCCGGCGGCCCAGGTCGTCCAGGCGGAGGTCCCGGTGGTCGCGGATCTGCAGCGGGTGCATTCGGAAAGGGCAAGTCTTCAAAGCGTAAGCAGAAGTCACGAAAGGCTCTTCGCGAAGAATTCGACAATATGCAGGCACCACAACTTGGTGGCGCAGTTATTCCTCACGGTGATGGCAATACGAAGATTCGTATGCGCCGTGGTTCATCGCTTGCAGATTTCGCAGAGAAGATTGGTGCAGATCCAGCTGCGCTAGTTTCAGCGTTGTTCCACCTCGGCGAGATGGTTACTGCAACACAATCTGTAGATGCAGATACATTCGAAATTCTCGGCGCACAGCTTAAGTACCAGATCGAAATCGTCTCTCCTGAAGATGAAGATCGCGAGCTATTGCAGGACTTCGATATCGACCTAGCCCAAGAGCTAGAAGATATGGATCCAGATCTACTCGTGGCTCGTCCACCAGTTGTCACTGTTATGGGTCACGTCGATCACGGTAAGACATCGCTCCTTGATGCAATCCGTAAGACTGAGGTCATTAAGGGTGAAGCAGGCGGAATCACACAGCACATCGGTGCCTACCAAATTCACCACGATCATGATGGCGTTAACCGCGCAATTACATTTATCGATACGCCTGGCCACGAAGCGTTTACCGCTATGCGTGCACGTGGTGCGAAGGTAACTGACATTGCCGTTCTCGTTGTCGCAGCAGATGATGGAATCATGCCTCAGACAATTGAAGCGCTTAACCACGCTCAAGCAGCTGATGTACCAATCGTTGTCGCTGTTAACAAGATTGATAAGGAAGGCGCGAACCCAGATAAGGTCCGCCAACAATTAACCGAGTACAACCTTGTCGCTGAAGAGTACGGCGGAGACACAATCTTCGTAAACGTTTCGGCAAAGAAGGGTCAAGGCGTTGATGACCTCATCAACTCAATCTTGCTCACAGCTGATGCTGCAATCGATCTTCGTGCAATTGCAGAAGATGATGCTCGTGGTGTTGCGATTGAAGCTCACCTCGATCGTGGTCGTGGACCAGTTGCAACTGTTCTAGTCCAGCGCGGTACTTTAAAGGTCGGAGATGCAATCGTCGCCGGTGGTTCATTCGGTCGCGTTCGTGCAATGCTCGATGAGCATGGCGAGAATGTCACAGAGGCAGGACCATCACGTCCAGTACAGGTACTTGGATTTACATCAGTACCTAACGCTGGCGATACGTTCCTTGTGGCTGAAGATGACCGTACTGCTCGCCAGATCGCTGAGAAGCGTCAGGCTGCAGAGCGCAATGCTCAGCTCGCAAAGGCTCGCAAGAAGGTATCTCTCGAAGACTTCATGGAACAGTCCAAGATTTCTACGCTCAACCTTATTCTCAAGGGCGACGTATCTGGTTCTGTCGAAGCGCTCGAAGATGCACTCATGCAGCTTGATGTCGGAGCTGAAGTTGATCTTCGCGTTATCCACCGCGGTGTCGGTGCAATTACCAAGAGCGATATCACTCTTGCATCTGCATCAACTGCCGTTGTTATCGGCTTCAACGTTAAGCCAGAGCCACAGACAGCAATCTTCGCCGATCAAGAAGGCGTCGAAGTTCGCTTCTACTCAGTTATCTACAACGCAATCGAAGAGATCGAGCTCTCTCTTAAGGGTCTCCTTAAGCCTGAGTTCGAAGAAGTTGTATTGGGTAATGCAGAGGTCCGCGATCTCTTCAAGTCATCAAAGGTTGGAACTATCGCTGGTTCTATCGTTACAAACGGAATCATCCGTCGTAACGCTAAGGCTCGCGTTATCCGTGCCGGCGCAACAATTGCAGAGAGCGTCACAATCGAATCTCTCAAGCGATTTAAGGATGATGCAACCGAAGTCCGTGAGGGCTTTGAGTGCGGTATCGGCGTAGGTAAGGGTGCTGACCTTCAGGTCGGAGACATCATTGAGGTCTTCGAGATGCAAGAGAAGAAGCGCGCATAACTCATGGGAAAGAATCACCGTAGCGATAAAGTTGCAGACCGCATCAAGGTAGTAGTGGCACAGCTACTCGAGACAAAGATCAAAGATCCACGTCTTGGCTTTGTCACCATTACCGATGCGCGCGTGACTGGAGATCTCCAGCACGCCTCAATCTTCTACACCGTATTTGGTGAAGATGATGAGCGCTCTGCAACTGCTGCGGCTCTTGAGTCTGCAAAGGGCGTCATTCGCTCGGCAGTCGGCAAGGATCTCGGTACTCGCATTACGCCAACTCTCGAATTCATCCTTGATGGATTGCCAGAGTCAGCTCGCGCAATGGACACACTTCTGAACAAAGTTCACGAGCTTGATGCTCAGGTAGCAAAAGCTCGCGAAGGCGCAAAGCCAGTTGTAGAAGATGCTTACAAGCAACCGCGCGTTATCGACGAAGAATAATCTTTAAGAAATATGTCTGATGGATTCCTAGTCGTCGATAAGGCTCCAGGTATGACAAGCCATGATGTTGTGGCAATTGGACGTCGTGCACTCAATACGCGCAAAGTAGGTCACGCAGGCACTCTCGATCCGATGGCGACAGGTGTGCTTGTTCTTGGATTTAATAATGGAACACGTCTACTTCAGTACATCACCGATGGCGATAAGAGCTACACGGCGACAATAGTTTTAGGTGCATCAACCACCACCGATGACCATGAAGGTGAAATCACCTCAACTGCAGATGCCACTGGTGTCAGCGATGAAGATATCAAGCGCATTCTCGCCACGATGGTCGGCGAGATCATGCAGCGTCCCACCAACGTCTCTGCAATCAAAGTCGACGGTAAGCGCGCCTATGACCGTGCGCGATCAGGTGAAGAGTTTGAACTCCCAGCTCGCAAAGTCACAATCTCTCAATTGGATATTCTCGATATTCGTCACAAGGAAGCCACGACTTTGGTCGATATCGCCGTGACCTGTTCTGCCGGAACATATATCCGTGCGATTGCACGCGACCTTGGTGCAGAGCTCAAAGTCGGGGGACACCTCAATGTTCTCCGCCGTACACGCGTTGCAGGATTTACTCTTGATCAAGCAATTGGAATTGATCAACTCAAGGGCGGCAACTTCACTACTCTCGAACTTGCAGATGTCGCACGTGCGACCTTCCCGGTCCGCGAACTCGACTTAGAGGGAGTCAACGAACTCTCATTCGGTCGACCACTTACTGCAAATGCAACGGATGAGTTAACTGCAGCACTTTCTCCCGATAATCGCCTCATTGCACTGCTCAAGAACAGCATCGACAAGGCCAAGCCAGTCGCAGTCTTTGCGGCAGCGAACTAGGTAAGGCAAGATTCACCCTATGAGCGAGTCAAGCGTTGTAGTCATCGGAGTATTCGATGGCGTACATAAGGGACATCAGGCCCTGCTTAACCACGCCAAGGAGATTGCTGATGGACGTCCGATTATCGCCCTCACCTTTGATCCACATCCACGCACAGTCTTTGCACCAGATTCAGTTCCACCAATGCTTTCAACTTTGGCCGACCGCGTAGAACTTCTTAAGATTCACAATGCAGATCAAGTAGCGGTAATGAAGTTCAATGAAAAGTTCGCTGCAATGACTCCCGACCAATTTGTTGAAGATATTTTAGTTAAGCAACTCCATGTCGGCACAGTCATTGTTGGAAAGAACTTCACATATGGCTCGAAGGCATCAGGAAACGTTGACACACTTATCAAATCTGGCATGACACATAACTTCACAGTTGATGTCCAAGAACTTGCCGGGGGAGAGGAAGCAATTTCTTCATCCCGTATTCGCAACCTCGTCCTTGAAGGCAAAGTTGAGCAGGCACGCGAACTCCTCTCACGTCCACATCGTCTCGATGGCGTCATTGTTCACGGCGAGAAGCGTGGCCGCGAGATCGGCTACCCAACTGCAAACCTTGGAAAGATTGATGGCCAAACAATTCCTGCAGATGGAATCTATGCAGGGTGGCTTACTGTCGGCATTAACTTCTGGCCTGCAGCTATTTCAATTGGCACCAACCCAACATTTGAAGGTGACCGCGGTCGCCAGGTTGAGGCGTATGCCCTTGATCAACAAGGATTAGATTTATATGACAAGGCAGCATCAGTTGAATTCGGTTGGTACCTACGTCCGACGTTGAAGTTCAATGGACTTGATGAGTTATTGGTTCAGATGAAGAAGGATTGCGATGAAGCGCGCCACCTCACTGAAGCTTAAATTCATTGCAGTTCTGACTGCGCTTTTTTCATTGATCTCTTTTCAGCCCGCCAATGCTGTTCAGTTTTCTACAACTATGAACTCAACTTGTTCAGTGACTTCTCTTGGCAATACGTTTTCTCTAGCAATGCCATTCAATGTTCCTGAGACAGCAACGGTTACTCGCATCGATTGGATGCAGTCTTCTACAACTGCGCCAACCGATGCATCGATTACAATAAAAAGTGACAATGCTGGCGCGCCAACGGGGTCAACACTTGGAACTTATTCATATTCTTCGATGTCTGGAAACGCGGCGCTTTTTACGGGAACTGCATCGATGACTGCCGCTGGTAGGTATTGGTTAGTTTTCCGCCAAGTGACTACGATTTATGTTTGCTATTCGTCTTCACCTGTGTATACCGGTTCTCCTTCCGGGTGGACATTAGGAACAACCTACACATGGAGTTCATCAGATTCGGGAGCGTCATATACATCTCTCAATGACTACCGAGGATTCCTTGTGACTCTCTACGGAACAGGTGGAGGTGTTCAGCCACCTGCCAGCTCAATCACTCTTGGTGGTACTTCAAATGCTACATATCATCAATCAATAACTACAACAGCGACTCTCGGCATCGCCGGTACCAATGGAAAAGTAACCTTTTTCGCAAATGGAAAGAGAATCCCTGGGTGTATTGGCAAGCTATCAAGTGCGCTCTCTGCTTCTTGCAGTTGGAAACCTTCACGACGAGGAGCAGTAACGGTTACAGCAAGCCTCACTCCAACGGATACAGGTTATGGAAGCTCAACATCTGCTCCGAAAACTATTCTTGTCAGCAATCGCACTAATAACCGATAAATCACGCTCAATTTGGGTTATCCACAGGCTTCGCCTAGAATTCAGGCTGTCCACGAGTAAGCGTTCTTCCGTGATCCAAACCGGAAGGCCTCTTGGTCAGTAGAAATAGATGAAAAGGAAATGACATGTCATTAACACCAGAAGTAAAGAAAGAAATCATTGCAAAGTACGGCTCATCAGCTACTGATACAGGAAGCCCTGAAGCTCAGGTCGCACTGTTGTCACGTCGTATTGAAGACATTACAACACACTTGAAGACAAACCCACACGACCATCACAACCGTCGCGGACTTTTGCTTCTCGTTGGTCGTCGTCGTCGTATCTTGCAGTACCTTGCAAAGACAGATATCGCTCGTTACCGCGCGATCATCGAGAAGCTCGGTATCCGTCGCTAATCAGCGGCAAGTTTAAAAAGTTTAATAGTTGTAAAGCAGTACGAAGGTAGGAAAGTTGGGTTGCACAGGGCAGCCCGACTGGAGCATCAGCGCCCACGAGGATAAATGGTCCTCGGTAGTGGCTCACGGAAGCTGATAAATAAATTTCCGTGGACTTCGATCGAAGATTCATTTTTTTCTCTTGTGGTGCGCTGACTTAAGTAAAGGAGCGCCCTATGGAGGGTCAAGACGTAAAGACAGCAGTAGCCGTTATCGATAACGGAAAGTTCGGAAAGCGCGAGATCAAGTTTGAAACTGGTCGCCTCGCAAAGCAGGCAGCAGGAGCTGCAGCTGTTTACCTCGATGAAGAGACAATGATCTTTTCTGCGACAACAGCATCAAAGACACCTAAGGATCAATTCGACTTCTTCCCACTCACAGTTGATGTGGAAGAGAAGATGTATGCCATTGGCAAGATTCCTGGTTCATTCTTCCGCCGTGAAGGTCGTCCATCAGAAGAGGCAATTCTTACTTGCCGTTTGATCGACCGCCCACTTCGCCCATCATTCGTAAAGGGTCTTCGTAACGAAGTTCAGATTGTTGTGACAGTAATGGCACTCAACCCTGATCACATGTACGACGTACTTGCGATTAACGCTGCATCAATTTCAACACAGCTTGCAGGCTTGCCATTCTCTGGTCCAATCGGTGGTGTACGTGTTGCGCTTATCGAAGGTCAATGGGTTGCATTCCCTAATCATTCACAGGTGGAGAACGCTGTATTCGACATGGTCGTTGCAGGTCGCGTAACAGCAGATGACGTTGCAATCATGATGGTTGAAGCAGAGGCTACTTCACGCACAATCGAACTCATTGCAGGCGGAGCGCCAACACCAACTGAAGAAGTTGTTGCACAGGGCCTCGATGCTGCAAAGCCATTTATCAAGATCCTCTGTGATGCACAGTCAAAGCTCGCTGCAGTTGCAGCAAAGCCAACAGCTGACTTCCCAGTCTTCCTTGATTACCAGGATGATGTCTTCGCTGCAGTTGAAAAGGCAGCAAAGGATGACCTCGCAAAGGCGCTCACAATCGTGGGTAAGCAAGAGCGCGAGACAAAGATCGATGAGATCTCTGCATCTGTTAAGGAATCTGTTTCAGCAGCATTTGAAGGCCGCGAAAAGGAAGTTCCAGCAGCATTCCGTTCATTGACAAAGAAGCTTGTACGTCAGCGCGTACTTCGCGACAAGATTCGTATCGATGGCCGCGGTCTCCGTGACATCCGTGCACTGTCGGCAGAGGTTGAAGTAATTCCTCGCGTTCACGGTTCAGCTATCTTCGAACGTGGAGAGACACAGATTCTTGGAGTCACAACTCTTAACATGCTCAAGATGGAGCAGCAGCTCGACACAATGAGCCCTGAGACATCAAAGCGTTACATGCACAACTACAACTTCCCACCATATTCAACCGGTGAGACAGGTCGTGTTGGTACACCTAAGCGTCGCGAAATCGGTCATGGTGCACTTGCAGAGCGCGCACTTATTCCAGTACTTCCAACTCGCGCAGAGTTCCCATATGCAATCCGTCAGGTCTCTGAGGCCCTCGGTTCAAATGGATCAACTTCAATGGGTTCAGTCTGTGCTTCAACACTTTCAATGCTTCAAGCTGGTGTGCCACTCAAGGCTCCAGTTGCAGGTATTGCAATGGGTCTCATCTCAGATGATGTGGATGGCAAGATTGAGTACGTTGCTCTTACAGATATTCTCGGTGCAGAAGATGCATTTGGAGATATGGACTTTAAGGTCGCAGGAACAAAGGACTTCGTTACAGCTCTCCAGCTCGATACAAAGCTCGATGGAATTCCTGCATCAGTTCTCGCTGGCGCACTTCACCAGGCAAAGGAAGCGCGTCTTGCGATTCTCGATGTCATGAATGAAGCAATCGATACACCAGATGAGATGAGCCAATACGCTCCTCGCATCATCTCTGTAAAGATTCCAGTCGATCAGATCGGTGCGGTTATCGGCCCTAAGGGCAAGATCATCAACCAGATCCAGGATGAGACAGGCGCTGAAATCTCAATCGAAGATGACGGAACTATCTACATCGGTGCAACTGATGGACCTTCTGCAGAGGCTGCGCGTGCGCAGATCAATGCAATTGCTAACCCAACAATGCCTGAGGTCGGAGAGCGTTACCTCGGAACTGTCGTCAAGCTTGCAACATTCGGTGCATTTGTATCGTTGATGCCAGGCAAGGATGGACTCCTTCATGTTTCACAGATTCGCAAGATGCATGGCGGAAAGCGAATTGAAAACCTTGAAGATGTCATGAAGGTCGGAGATAAGGTCCAGGTTGAGATCGGCGAGATCGATCCAAAGGGCAAGCTATCTCTCGTTCCAGTTCTCGAAGAAGGCGCAGCATCAGCTGAGTAATGTCTGTTAAGAGAACGGTCCACTCCAGCGGTCTGCGCATTGTTACAGAGGAAGTTCCCTCTGTTCGAAGCGCAGCTGTTGGTATCTGGGTCAATGTAGGTTCACGTGATGAAGCACCGGCTACGGCCGGTGCTTCTCATTTTCTTGAGCACCTTTTATTTAAGGGCACAAAAACACGAACTGCTCTTGAGATTTCATCCTCTATCGAGTCTGTTGGTGGCGAGATGAATGCCTTCACATCGAAGGAGTACACCTGCTTCTACGCACGAGTCATCGACACTGATCTGCCAATGGCAATCGATGTTGTGAGTGATTTGATTACGTCATCAATCGTTACTGCACTTGATGTCGATGCAGAGCGCAAGGTTGTTCTTGAAGAGATTGCAATGCGTGATGACGACCCATCAGATCTCGTTCATGATTTATTTAGCGACACCTACTACGGTGATACTCAAATTGGTCGTCCAATCTTGGGCACAATCGAGAGCATCAATAAGATGTCTCGCAATACCGTATTTAACTATTACAAGAAGAAGTACCTACCTTCTGATCTCGTCGTAGCAGTAGCTGGAAATATCAAGCATAAGCGCGTGGTTGCGATGGTTGAGGAAGCGCTTTCACGAGATAACTTCCTCGATGTTGTAGGTACGCCAAACATTCGTCCCAATACTCCAATCAAGAAGGGTCCACAGACTCCAGTTGGTTTGATGTATCGCAAGACCGAGCAAGCTCACATGCTCTATGGCATGGAAGGAGTTGCACGGGCAGATAGCCGTCGTTTTGCGATGGGCGTCATGTCAGCTGCTCTCGGTGGGGGAATGTCATCACGACTCTTCCAAGAAATTCGCGAGAAGCGCGGCCTTGCATACTCTGTCTATGCATATTCACAACAATTTGCCGGAAGCGGAACTCTCGGATTCTATGCAGGATGTAATCCAGCAAAGGCAGTTGAAGTTGTCGAGCTCATTCGTGAGGTTCTGACCGACGTTGCTGACAATGGAATGACACATGAAGAGATCGAGCGCGCTAAGGGCGCTGTTCGTGGCTCACTTGTATTAAGCCAAGAGGATTCAGGATCTCGCATGAGTCGCATCGGCAAGAATGAGATTGTCTACGGACAGGTCATGGATTTTGACGATATTTTGAAGGCTATCTCACGCGTAACTGCTGAAGATATCCGTGAAATTGCTGGCGAGTATCTGACGAAAGCGCCTACCCTTGCACTCGTTGGACCATTTAAGAATCCATCTAAGTTTGAGAAGGTGTTGAACTCATGATCAAAGTTGGCGTACTCGGTGCACGTGGTCGCATGGGTTCAGAGGTAGTCAAAGCTGTTACCGATGCCCCTGATTGCAAACTCGTCGCCGCTCTCGATGCAGGTGACTCACTCGATGCGCTAGTAACAAGCGGTGCACAGGTTGTCGTAGATTTCACAACCCCCGATGTTGTCATGGCTAATCTTGAATTTCTCGTAGCGAACAACATTCATGCTGTCGTGGGAACAACTGGTTTCTCAGATGATCGTATCGCTCAGCTCAATACATGGCTTGCAGCAAATCCGAAGGCTGGCATCTTGATTGCGCCTAACTTTGCAATCGGGGCGGTTTTAATGATGGAGTTTGCAGAAAAGGCAGCTAAGTTCTTTGAATCTGCAGAGATCATTGAACTTCATCATCCAAATAAGGCTGATGCACCATCAGGAACAGCGGCACGTACAGCAGCTTTGATTTCAGATGCGCGCAAGAAAGCTAACCTTCCTGCGATGCCTGATGCAACGACAACTTCACTTGATGGCGCACGAGGAGCAAAGGTTGGCGATGTGCCAGTGCATTCGGTTCGTCTTCGCGGCTTGATTGCCCACCAAGAAGTTCTCTTCGGCGGTCTTGGTGAGACACTTTCGATTCGCCATGATTCGTTAGACCGCATAGGTTTTATGCCAGGAGTACTCCTTGGAGTTCGTCAGGTTTCATCACATCCAGGGCTGACTGTCGGCCTTGAGAAGTTTATGTAATAAGGAGAGACGAAAATGTCATCACATCCAGAGATCACAATGTACGGAGCTGATTGGTGTGGAGATTGCCGCCGTTCAAAGCGCCTTCTCGAAGAGCTTGATGTACAGATTACTCATATCGATGTTGAAGCAGATCCCTCCGCTGCAGATAAGGTCATCGAGATCAATGGGGGAGCGAAGTCGATTCCCGTCATCGTTTTCCCTGATGGAACACATATGACTGAGCCATCAGATAATGATTTGAAGACGAAGCTTGTCGCTCTTGGAGTTGTCTCAGCCTAAGTAGCGGAAAGTCAGCGCACTTGCTGCAGCTGACCCGATAACAACTACAGGAAATGGCGCTTTCAATAAGAGCGCAATTACTGCAACAGCCATTCCAGCTAAGCGCTGGTCAATGACGAGTTTGCTCTTCTCAGTGACTGTTTGCACTGCTACCAGCGCGCTTAAGAGTGCAATTGGTATGAGTGTATTAATTCGCAGCGCACGAGGATGGCTTAGATATTTCTCTGGAACGCTATGGCCAAAGTACTTCAATCCAAATGCGATTGCACTTGTGCCAATGACGGCGATCCACATCTGGCTCATGGTCGCACCTTCCATCCAAATGCAACTGCTAAGAGCGCGGTGCTAATAATTGGAATTCCTGCTGCAACAAAGGGAGTAAGAGCAAGAGATAGAGCCATCGCAGCAACTGCTAATGTGCGTTCTCGATTATTTGTCAGGCGCGGCCATACAAGTCCTAAGAACGCAGCAGGAACAGCTGCATCGAGTCCCCATGCCGCAGGATCTCCCATCGCTTGCGCGCCCAGTGCGCCGAGTACGGTAAAGAGATTCCAAAAGAGATAGACGCCGATTCCTGTTAGCCAGAAACCTTGACGCATTGCTGGTTCACCGAGCTCTGATTGGCCGAGTGCAACACCAGTTGACTCATCGATTGTTACCTGAGCACCGACAACTCGTTTCCAACCGTGCAACTTCATGATCGGTGCCATGCGCAATCCATAGAGAGCATTGCGAATTCCCAACAGCGATGCAGTTGTAATTCCTGAGATGGCAGAGCCTCCAGCACCCAGCACTCCGACAACAGCGAATTGTGAAGCGCCGGAGAATGTCAGCAAGGAGAGAAGACAGGTCTGAAGTAGAGAGAATCCGGCGGCGATTCCAGCTGCGCCAAAGGCGATGCCATAGAGCCCGACTGTGAAGGAGACGCTGAAAGATGCGGCTGCGGTGGTGCGGTTCACTCGGGACACGCGCACATTCTGCCCCATAGATACCGCAGAGGATGGGGGGTGGCTCGATAAGGTGCCACCATGTCCGAATCAAGCGCATATCCAGAGGTACTTTTCCGCGACGATGTATCAGTCGAGCTCATCAAGGCAAGTGCAAGCGATGCCGACGTTATCTGGGCAGCGCGCGTTTCGACCGCTGGAGAGCAGTCGATGGATGAGATCGGCGAAGCTCCAGCGCGATCTGCAGGCTTGATCAACTACTTGGCTCGCGAACGTCACGGCTCACCATTTGAGCACACCTCAATGACCTTCTTTATCTCAGCTCCCATCTTTGTCTTCCGTGAATTTATGCGCCACCGCATCGCTTCCTATAACGAAGAGTCTGGCCGCTACCGTGAATTAAAGCCGGTCTTCTACATTCCTAATCAGGCGCGCAATCTCATTCAGATTGGCAAGACTGGTGCATATGAATTCGTTCCCGGCACTCAGGAACAATTTGATATAACCGTTGAAGCAATGAAAGATGCATATACGGTTGCTTACGATTCATATAAGAAGATGCTCGATGCAGGAATCGCTCGTGAGGTAGCTCGCGCAGTATTGCCAGTAGCGACATACTCTTCAATGTATGTCACGATGAATGCACGCGCGCTCATGAATTTCCTCTCACTTCGCACTTCTCGCGAAGGATCACACTTCCCAAGCTACCCTCAGCGTGAAATTGAGATGGTTGCAGAGAAGATGGAGGCAGAATTCGCGAAATTGATGCCTCTTACCTATCAAGCCTTCGAAAAATCTGGTCGCGTAGCGCCATAAAGGATAAGATTCGCAAATGAGCATCAACGCACCATTCGGCCGACTTCTCACCGCAATGGTGACCCCTTTTAAAGAGGATGGGTCGATCGATTGGGATGGCGTTGCAAAGCTCGCTCAGCACCTTGTTGATAATGGCCATGATGGAATCGCGGTCAATGGAACAACGGGTGAAGCGCCTACAACTAAATCATCCGAAAAGCTCGAGATTATCCGAGTTGTAAAGAGCGTTGTTGGTTCCAAGATTCAAGTTCTCTCTGGTGCAGGCGATAACGAAACTGCTTATACAGTCGAGCAGGCGAAGCGTTCCCAAGATGCAGGAGCAGATGGCCTTCTCGTTGTTGTTCCTTACTACAACAAGCCACCACAGGCTGGAGTTGAGGCGCACTTCCGTGCAGTTGCTGCAGCAACAGATTTGCCGATTATGATGTATGACATTCCAGGACGTACTGGAATTGAAATTGAAAATGACACAATCTGCCGTCTCTTCGATAGCGTCGACAATATCGTTGCTCTCAAAGATGCCAAAGGTAATAGCGCGAGCACCTCTTGGGTGATCAAGCGCTGCGGCATCCCTGTCTACTCAGGAGATGACATTCTCAATCTTCCACTTCTTGCAGTGGGCGCTGTTGGATTTGTTTCGGTCTGCGGCCACACAGTGGGTACAGAACTCAAGGCGATGCTCGATGCTTGGTTTGCTGGAGATGCTGCTAAGGCGCTTGAGATTCATCAACAACTTCTTCCAATATTTACCGGAACATTCCGCACGCAAGGTGCGATCCTTACAAAAGCTGCAATGGGGCTCATGGGTCTTCCTGGCGGCACAACTCGTCTTCCTCTCGTCGATGCAACACCAGAACAGATCGAGCAATTACGCAAAGATCTCATCGCTGGTGGCGTCGCTCTGAAATAAAAATTATTAGATGACACAACATCCCCATCCAAATCTAGGTACACCATCCAAGCTCGCAGCTGGTGGCTTACGTATCGTTGCCTTGGGCGGTATCTCTGAGATCGGTCGCAATATGACCGTCTTTGAGACAGATGGAAAATTATTAATTGTTGATTGCGGAGTTCTCTTCCCAGAAGAAAACCAACCAGGTATCGACCTCATCCTCCCTGACTTTAGCTATATACGCGATCGCCTCCAAGATGTTGTTGGTGTATTTCTGACACACGGCCATGAAGACCATATCGGCGCTGTTCCGTATCTATTGCGTGAGCGTGTTGATATTCCACTCTACGGATCTCCACTCACTATTGCTCTGATCACCGCAAAATGTAAAGAGCATCGGATCGGCCCCATTACACATGAGGTACGCGAAGGTGACCGATTTAAGCTTGAAGGATTCGATCTTGAATGCATCGCCGTTAACCACTCGATTCCAGATGCGCTTGCAGTTGCGATTCGCACAAAGGCTGGACTAGTTCTTGCAACCGGTGACTTTAAGATGGATCAACTTCCACTAGATGGGCGCGTGACTGATTTAGCGAGCTTTGCTCGTCTCGGTGATGAGGGCGTAGATATCTTTCTGGCCGATTCAACAAATGCAGATATTCCAGGTTTTACTCCATCAGAGCGTGAAATTATGCCCGCACTTCACCGTGTTATCGCGACCACAAAGAAGAGAGTGATCGTTGCATCATTCTCATCCCATGTGCACCGTGTCCAGCAAGTTATCGATGTTGCTCATGAGAATGGTCGCTGGGTCTGTTTCATTGGACGCTCAATGGTTCGCAATATGAAGATTGCAGAACAGATGGGTTACCTCAATGTGCCTTCAGGTACGGTGATTGAACTTAAAGA